>CAZMVM010000047.1:0-20716 GCA_964569785.1 uncultured Pigmentiphaga sp.
CCCGATCTCGCTGATCGCGCATATTCCCTTTGTTTTGGTAGCCAACCCCGAGGTGCCCGTCGAGTCGGCGCAAGAGCTCATCAGCGCGAGCAAAACCCGGGAAGCACCGTTTACCCTGGCGCACGGGGGTAACGGTACCGCCATGCATTTATCGGGAGAGTTGCTGAAACAAATGGCCAACATCGACATTACCAGCGTAGCGTACAAGGGAAGTGGGCCGGCGGCCATTGACGCCATTGGCGGCCAGGTGGATTTAGCCATTGTCGATTTACCGTCAGCCTTGCAAAACATCAAGGCCGGCAAGTTACGCGCCCTTGCCGTAACCAGCCCTCGCCGCCTCGCCACTTTGCCCGACGTACCCACCTTGGCGGAAGCAGGTGTTGAAGGATATGAGTCCACGGGCTGGTTCGGGTTTGTCGCGCCGGCTGGCACACCTCAAGACGTCATCCAGCGGCTGCAGCAGGACATGAGCGCCGTGCTGAAAGATCCCGAGGTTATAGCGCGTGCCGAAGGTATGGGAGTCGAGCTGGCACCCACGACGTCGAGCGAGTTCGTCGACTTCATTCGCTCGGAAACCGAAAAATGGGCCAAGGTGATTGCCACCTCCGGCATCCGCCCCGCATCTAAATCGAACTAGTCAGCAACCCAAGCCTTTCGACACCACGGTAATTATTTCGTATGCAAGCCGAACTCAACGCCGACATCATTATTGTGGGCGCAGGCCCGGTGGGTCTGACCCTCGCGATGGACCTCAATGAGCGGGGGCTACAAGTCCTCATCGTGGAAAAGCGCAAGTATATGGAGCCCCCTAACGTCAAGTGCAATCACGTCTCGGCGCGCACCATGGAGCAGTATCGGCGGCTCGGGATTGTGCAAAAACTGCGCAACCTGGGGCTTCCCGCCGACTTTCCCAATGACGTCGCATTCAAAACCGCAGTCACCGGCGTTGAGTTCGCGCGCATACCGATCCCTGCACGGGCGACCCGGTATACGGATATCTGGGGCCCCGATGGATGGTGGCCAACGCCCGAACCACCCCATCGCATCAACCAGCTTTATCTCGAGCCGGCTCTGCTCGAGCACGCGGTGAGCCTGCCACGCGTCCGCTTAATCAATGAGATGGAGGCGCTGCATTTTGTTGAACATCCGGATCACGTCGAGCTGGTTGCGCAAGATGTCAACACGGGCGAGCAACAAACCATGCGCGGGAAGTTTCTTGTGGGGTGCGACGGCGGGCGTTCGCAAATTCGCCGCCAAATGGGAGTAACGCTGTCTGGGGACGCGGTCATTCAGCGGGTGCAATCGACTCACATCCGCGCACCCCAGTTGCTAAAGCTTATCAAGGGAAAGCAGGCTTGGGGCACCTATGCAGTGAACCCGCGCCGATGCGGAACCGTCTTCGCGATCGATGGCAAAGAAACGTGGCTCATCCACAATCACCTTAATCCAGGTGAAGATGACTTCGATGCAATCGACCGCGACTGGGCAATACGTACGATTCTAGGGGTCGACGACAACTTCGAATATGAAATCATTACCAAAGAAGACTGGGTCGGACGCCGTCTCGTCGCTGATCAGTTCCGTCGCGGCCGCGTCTTCTTATGTGGGGATGCAGCGCATTTGTGGGTACCTTATGCTGGCTATGGCATGAATGCGGGGATTGCCGATGCCATGAATCTGTCGTGGCACTTAGCGGCCTACCTGAACGGCTGGGCACACGAGAACATTCTGAACGCTTACCAGCTCGAGCGGCAACCCATTACGGAACAGGTGTCGCGTTTCGCGATGAACCATGCCCTGAAGATGATTGCCGCCCGAGGTGCAGTGCCCGAAAACATCGAAGACCCCAGTCCGGAAGGTGAAACCGTACGCGCCCGGGTAGGCAAAGAAGCCTATGAATTGAACGTTCAGCAATTTTGTGCTGCGGGTCTGAACTTCGGCTATTTCTACGATGCCTCGCCACTGATCACGTACGATCACCAGTCGGCACCACCCTACACCATGGGCAGCTTCACACCCTCGACAGCGCCGGGCTGCCGTGCACCACACTATTGGTTACCCGATGGGCGCTCGCTTTACGACGCTTTCGGCCCTGACTATACCTTGCTTCGTTTTGATCCTGCTATTGACGTTAGCCCGTTATTAAGCGAGGCTGAAGCTCAGGGCGTTCCCATTACTTTGCTCGATCTCTCGACTGAGGGTCGTCCCGCGGAATATCAGCACGGGCTCGTACTTTGCCGGGCCGATCAGCACGTTGCATGGCGCGGTAACGGCGTACCCGATATGCCTGCCCTGCTCATCGAACGCTTACGCGGGGTGCATGCCCACGATCCGCACGGGGGAGCCGTTGCCCAGACCACTTAGTTTCCTGGTGACAAGCGCGCTACAACGCAGGTGCTACCCGTCAAACGCATCCGTCCAACCCACTTATACATAGACCATCTGCCATGAATGCTTCTTCCCAACGCACGGCGTCACACTATTTTCTGGAAGGCCTCAGTGAGCTGGGTATTGATTACATTTTCGGTAACCTGGGGACGGATCATGCGCCGCTGATTGAAGAAATGGCGCGGTGGAAGCGGGAAGGGCGCAAGCACCCGCACGTTGTACTGTGCCCTCACGAAAACACGGCCGTCCACATGGCCGCAGGCTGTGCAATCGCGACAGGGCGTGGACAGGGCGTCATGGTCCATGTGGATGCGGGCACAGCGAACTCCGCTATGGGATTACATAACCTCTTCCGCGCCCGTATTCCAATCATGCTGATGGCGGGGCGGGCGCCCTTCAGTACCTATGGCGAGCTACCGGGGGGTCGCGACACCTACGTGCACTTTGTTCAGGAACCCTATGATCAAGGCAGTGTGGTGCGCCCTTATGTGAAATGGGAATACACCCTCCCAGCGCCGGCCGTCACCAAAGAAGTGCTTGCGCGCGCCCATACGCTCATGCACAGCGACCCCATGGGGCCCACTTATTTGATGCTGCCGCGCGAAATCCTGGCCGCAAGTTGCGACCCAGCCATCGTGCGCGACGTATCGCTCGAGCGCAACCCGCCCGCCAAACGCGGCGGTACCGACCCGAACACTATTCGCCAGCTCGCCGAGCGCCTGCTCGCGGCAGACAATCCCCTGCTGATCACTGCCTATGCGGGCCGCAACCCGCACACACCTGCACTCCTTGATGAACTGGCCCGCCTGGCCGGCATTCGAGTGTGCGAATTCAACACGGTTTATCTCAATATTCCCCGTGAGTCACCCTGCTTTGCAGGCTATCAGCCGGACCCGTTCGTGAAGGAAGCCGATGTCGGTTTGATGGTAGACGTCGACGTTCCCTGGATTCCGAAAGTGGTGCAGGAACGTCCTGACAGCTGGTGGGCACAAATCGACGTCGATGCCAGCAAGCGCGACATGCCGATGTGGAGCTTTCCCACCCACTTGCGGGTGGAGGGCGACAGCTATGTGGTGTTGCACCAATTGCTCGAAGCCATCAAAGCGATGGGTACACCAGAGTTTTTTGAGAAGGCACAACAGCGGGTGGCACAGCTGGGGCAGGAAGCCGAAAAGCGCAAGGCAGCGGCGCAAGACCTGGCACGTGAGGCGGGAGAAATGGGGCAAATCAACGCGCACTACCTGTGCGCAGCTCTGGGACGCGCTTTACTGCCAGACGATATCGTCGTGAACGAGGCAATCCGCAACGTGGCAACCGTTTTCACCCAAATTCCGCGGTCGCAGGGGGGGAGTCTGATCGGGATGCCGGGTGGCGGGCTCGGGTTCTCTGGCGGAGTGGCTCTGGGCCTCAAGCTGGCAAAACCGGATAGCACTGTAGTACAAATCGTGGGCGATGGTACGTTCTATTTCTCCAACCCGAGCTCACTGTATGCCGTATCGCGTCAGTATGGCGTACCCATTTTCACGGTTGTCCTCGACAACTCGGGCTGGGCCGCGGTGAAGGCCGCCACACTTCGCATGTATCCCGACGGCGAAGCACACCAACAGAACGAATATGCATCCTTGCTAGCTCCTGATATGAATTTTGCGCAACTTGCAGAGTCGGCTGGCGCCCATGGCGAGCTCCTCGAAGACCCCGCTGATACGGAAGCCGCCATTGCGCGGTGCCTGGCCGCGGTGCGAGGTGGCCGCTCCGCCGTACTCCATGCGCGCATCGCCACACTTTAAGAGGTATTCACCATGCAAGCACCACTTCGAATCGGCGCGCAACTGCGCGACTCCGCCACGGGGCGCTATTTCGAGCGACGCAGCCCCTTGTCGGGCGAAGTCGTTACGCGCGCTGCCGCCGCCACGGTCGACGACGCCATCGCTGCCGCCAAAGCTGCGGACGAGGCGTTCGTCCAGTGGTCGGAAACGGGCCCCAATCAAAGGCGCGCCCTCATGACCAAGGCCTTGGAACTGCTCGCTGACCGAGCAGACGCGGTCGTGGAACGCGTCATTGAAGAGACCGGCACATCGGCTGACTGGGCACGCTTCAACGTACAGGGCTCGTTGAATGCACTACGCGAAGCCGCAGCCCTGGCAACACAGGTAATCGGTGAGCAAATCCCCTCCGATAAACCGGGGACCATAGCCATTACAACCCGGGTACCTGTAGGCGTTGTTCTGGGTATGGCGCCCTGGAATGCCCCGCTACTACTTGGGGTGCGCGCTATCGCGATGCCCTTGATTTGCGGCAATACCGTCGTGCTCAAGGCCTCCGAAGGCTGCCCGGGCACACACCATATGCTGGGCGAACTGTTTGTCGACGCTGGTTTTCCTCCGGGTGTCGTCAATGTCATTACCCACGACACCGACTCGGCGCCGGCCATCGTCGAAGCGCTGATCGCCCACCCTGCCATCAAGCGCGTCAACTTCACCGGATCCACCCGCGTTGGCCGCATTATTGGCGAGCTGGCAGGGCGCCACCTGAAGCCTGCGCTGCTCGAATTGGGCGGCAAAGCACCGCTCGTCGTGCTGGAGGACGCTGATGTTGACCAGGCCGTACAAGCGGCTGCGTTTGGTGCGTTCATGAACCAAGGTCAGATTTGCATGTCGACCGAGCGCATCGTGGTGGATGAGAAAATCGCCGACGAATTCGCACAGCGGCTTGCCGAAAAAGCGCAATCGCTCACCGCGGGTGACCCGCGCAAAGAAAACGTGCCACTGGGCGCCCTGATTGCCGAAGCAGCGGCTACGCAGGTGATGGATTTAATCGACGACGCAGTTTCCAAAGGAGCCGAACTGCTTACCACCGTGACGCGAGACGGCGCAGTCGTTGGGCCCGTGGTGCTCGACCGTATCACTCCGGCAATGCGCATCTACGCCGAAGAATCATTCGGGCCGATCGCTTCCATCGTTCGCGTGCAAGACCCCGAGGAAGCGATTCGTGTCGCCAACGATACGGAATACGGCCTGGCGGCAGCAGTATTTGGACGCGACCTAAGCCGTACACTCCGCGTCGCGCGTCGCATCGAAGCAGGTATCTGCCACATCAATGGTCCCACCGTCAGCAGCGAGCCTCAGCTGCCATTCGGTGGGGTGAAGGCAAGCGGCTACGGTCGATTTGGGGGCCGTGCAGCCATCCAGGAGTTCACCGATTTGCGGGTCTTAACTATCCAGACTCAGGATCAGAGCTTTCCGTTTTGAAGCCTCTCGCACTTGGCCTGTCGAACCCGTCTTCGCTGGCCAAGTGAAGACGGGTGGGGTATCCGGCCCCTCACACGTTGCGAACGGCATCGTATCAGCTCGAAATGCTTGCCACTGTGAGGGCCCCGGTAAGCGCGTCTGGCCGCGAAGACTCCTGCGGAATCGGCCTACCCATGAAAGGCCCCAGCAATTCCACCGTTAGCGGGTTTTGCCGATTCAGCGACGCAGCCGGTTCTGCACTCCACTCGTTGAAGCAGAAGCACCGGTCGGCAATTGTTGTAGACGTCGATTGAGAGCGGGCAGCCGCGTCAGCACAGCAACGACGGCTAAAGCGTAAAAAAGACGCGCCCACAATATGCCTGACAGGCTAGCTCCCAACAGAAGAATCAATAGGGTGTCTTCAATCAGGCTGTGGCATAGGCCGAGCAAGGTCATCGTAAAGAACACATCACGACGGTTGACCAAGCCTGAGCGGGCCTCGCGTATCAGGAGGCCGCCGCCAAATGCTAAACCCAAGGTCATGCCGATGACCGTAATATTGGCCGCCTCGCGGCCGATGCCAATCAATTTGAGCAGTGGCGCCAGCACGATGTGCATCAGTCGCTCGACCCCGATGGCGCGCAAAATGCGTAACCCGACAATCAGGGCGGCCAGAATCACAAATACCGACACTAACAGTACGACCTGTTCACGCACCCAGCCGAGCCATCCGGTATTAAGTTCCGAAGCCGGTGTCCATACCAGGTGCGCCGGCTCCTGCAACCACTGGCCGGCACCGTAGACCAGGTTCAACACCGCGGCCAAGATCAACGCCCCGATAATGCGGATCGATAACGTGACTGACCATGGCACACCCGCAGCCCGTGCCACCGCCCCTTCGACCGGCAACGAATGTGCGCCGAGCATGAGGACGCCAAGTATGGTGACCTGGGCTACGGTTATGGGCGTGTCGGCCGCCAGCTGTAAGAAGACCGCCATGCCGGTGTAAATGTTCGTGAGCATGGTAGCCGCCCACACCAACCCCATGGTGTCGGGTAGGCCCACCAGCTGCATGAGGGGGGAAAGCAGCGTACCTAACCAACGGGTGGCATCCAATGCTTCAAGCAGCTTAACGACGATCAGCGCAGGTACCAACACCTTGAGCAAGGTGAAGTACACCTGCAAAATTTCGATCAATAGTGGCCTGAGCGAGCGACCCCACATTGCCCGAAAACCCGTAGGCTCGATGGGCGACATACAGACTCCAGAATGTAAGAAGGCACTCTGTGCGAGTGCCTTGCTTCGCTCCTTACCCACCGTTTGGAAACCCGCTGGCGGAGCGACCAAGCCAGCGGGCATCAGCTTAACGTAACCCCAGATCGCTGACCACTGACCCCAATCGATCGAGTTCGTTCTTGATGCGTTGGCGAACCGCGTCGCCCCCCGAGGGGTCGGCGATATGCCCCAACTTCGCTAACGACTCGACTGCCTCTGGGGTTTTGACCAGATCACTGAGGTGCCCCGACAGCATCTCTAAAGCTTCCGGCGGTGTGCCGGCAGGAGCAAACAGCGCTAGCCAGACCTCAATAGCGTAGTCAGGAAAACCCGATTCGGCAATGGTAGGAACCTCTTCGCGGAACGGGGAGCGCTCGCTGGAGCTAACCCCCAAAAGACGCACCGAGTTATCCTGCAGCAAAGGGTTGATCCCCGCCAGATCGGTCATGATCATATCGACCCGACCTGTAGCGAGGTCGGGAGCCGCCGCAGCAAACGATTTATAGGGAATGCCGTTCATCTGAACACCTGCGCGACGCGCTAATAACTCGGTGCCCAAGTGCGCTAGCGAACCAACACCGTTATGGGCGTAAGAAATCTCACCCGGACGTTCTTTGGCGGCTTTCAGCAAGTCGTCGAGTGTTTGATACGGAGCCGAGCTGGGTACCGCCAAGAACAACGGAATGCGTGAAATCATGCCAATAGGAGCGAAATCTTCCAATGGCTTATAGGGCAGTGTGCCTTCGAACGTAAGTGGTTGTAACACCATGCTGGAACCACCGGTCAGCAAGATTGTGTAGCCATCGGGGTTCGCGCGGGCAACGTGCGTGGTACCGGGAATGGTGGCGCCGCCAGGCCGGTTATCGACCACCACCGAGGCGTTCATCGCCTTGCTTAGATAATTGGCGACCATACGCGCGGTCGCGTCAGCTCCTCCGCCTGCCTGATACGGCACCACGATTTGGATGGTGCGCTCTGGATACTTTTGTGCGTGCGCGGTACTCAGCGCAGCGACGGACAAACCCGCAATTAACGCTGCGCGAGCCATATTTGTATAGATTTTTCTCATACCCCCTCCTGAATGAAAGCTTCTTCTTCGAATAAAGGCGTCTTCCTCGACCGAAAGACGTGTCGCTTCTGCCTATGAAGCCAAAAGCTCAGGTTGATTTGGCTTCGTTTTTTGTAGCTTGAGTGCTTGATGTCACTGGACTTGTCTTTGACGCGTTTCAGTGGCGGGTGGCCCCTTCGTGTCTTTCGTGCGATGCGCCTTACGCTCTATTCCCGGTGCGCAAGCTCGTTGTTTTAGATTCTCCACAGACCTGCGAAACCATGTCTGGCCTAGTGGCGCTCGAACTCGCGTATCGGCGATGCCTTGCGCTGCGCACGCATCTGGTGGCCATCGGGCAGGACCACACCCTCTTCGGGTGTATACGGCCCCTCGACGCCCATCACGCGATCACCCTCCACAGTGATGCGCTCCATAGTCCGTCGTTGAGGGTAATAGTCGTGAACAGCGTAGTGCTGCACTGCCCGGTTATCCCACATCACCATCATATTGGGCTCCCACTTCACCCGCAGCTGATATTCAGGAATGGCTGCCCGGCTATATAAGTAGTGCAGCAACATATCGCTTTCATCGGCGGGCAGGCCTTTGATCTCCACAGTGAATTGCGCATTCACAAAAATCAGTCGCCGCCCGCTTTCCGGGTGCACACGCACCACAGGATGCCAGGGATTGGGGAATTGACGTTCGATTTCGCGCAACTTCGCGTAGTGCTCGTCGGATTGGGTGAACAAAGATCGAAACGGCTTGAAATCGTGGCGCGCAACCAGACCGTGAATATGCTGCTTCATGCGCTCGGAAAGACCGGCGTAGGCCGCCGTCATGCTAGAAAACAGTGTGTCTCCACCATGCGCCGGAACGGTTTTCGCGCGCAGTATTGTGGCCATGGGCGGACATTCACGAAAGGTTTCGTCAGAGTGCCATTGGTCGGTAAGCGCCGGCGGGTTATCTGCGGAATAGTCCAATACGATGACCTCCCGCTTGTCATCCAAATTCGGTGAGAATGGATGAATCGTTAGCTGGCCGAACATTTGGCCAAACGCCATTTGCTCATCCAGAGTGATGTCCTGATTACGGAATAGCAATACTTCGTGACGCACCAGAGCCTTACGGATAAATGCATATTGCTCGGCGCTAATACCGGCCTTGAGATCGGCTCCTACGATTTCGGCCCCAATGTTGCCGTTAATGCGAATCAGTTCTAAGCCATGAGCTTGGCTTGAAGATGAGCGGTCGACCATGGAATGTCTCCTTGCTGATCTGGTCGTTACTACACCGCCACTTTGGCTTTCACTTCTTTCAACTATGGAATGCCGCGTGACACTTGCGCAAGACGGGCGGCCAGACATTGCTTATCCAGGCGCCGACAACTTTTTCTTGTTGGCATTGTCAGCTGCGCGCTGACCGCTGTCAAAGGCTTTCATTGTTACGAGTGTGACGACGAACGGGCATGATCTCCAGATCTCCACCAGGTTGCCCTCGCCGTCGGTCTGCGAATCGCGGCGCACTCCGGCCGATCCGTTTCATCAGGTCGTGACTAATTTCGTCCCTGCGGAACATCAACTTGACTAATTTCAACTAAAAATGTTTCAATAAGAACCTTTTCTGCAGAATAGACTTCTTGCAGATAGATAGGTAGAGCTTGGATCACACTGTTTGCGCCCTGTCGTCTGTGTTGCGCAAGCCTGCCTTCTACCAATCCAACCAGGGCGCACTGTTAAGGCGCTGCAATGGCAGACGCCCCTAAATTGGTGGGGAACCACCCGCACGGCATGGCTGCCGTCCTTACAAGCGTTGGTTTACGCCGCCTGGCCCTGCCAGGTTTTTTTATTACCCTCGCTTGACGTTATCTTGCGTAGCCCGTAACCGTGTTTGCCGCGCACAGAGATACATGCCGTGTCAACTGGGTGCGTCGTTAAGCAGCCGACGGTGCATGACATAGGAGAAACATGACTCAACGCATAGGTATTATCGGCGCTGGGCCCAGTGGTCTTGCTCAATTGCGAGCTTTCGAATCTGCTCGTCGCAAGGGAGCAGATATTCCCGAGATCGTGTGCTTCGAAAAACAGTCCGACTGGGGTGGCATGTGGAATTTCACATGGCGAACTGGTGTGGACGAATTTGGTGAACCGGTACACGGTAGTATGTACCGGTATTTGTGGTCGAACGGCCCCAAAGAATGCCTGGAGTTCGCGGATTATTCTTTCGATGAGCACTTTGGGCGGCAAATTAGCTCGTATCCACCGCGTCCAGTGTTATTCGACTATATTGAAGGACGCGTAAAAAAAAGCGACGTACGCAAGTACATTCGCTTCAACACCGTAGCTCGCTGGGTTGAATTCAACGAAAACACCCAACAATTTCACCTGACGGTGGAAGATCTGGTTAACGAGCGCACCTACACCGAGACTTTCGATTACCTGGTTGTTGCAACCGGCCACTTCTCGTACCCCAACGTGCCTCACTTTGAGGGCATCGAGACTTTCTCGGGTCAAGTTCTGCACGCTCATGACTTTCGCGGTGCCGACCCATACGTCGGCAAGAACCTGCTGCTCATCGGTAGCAGCTACTCGGCGGAGGACATCGGCGTGCAATGCTATAAGCACGGTGCCCGCTCCGTAACCATTAGCTATCGAAGCGAGCCCATGGGCTTTAATTGGCCCGAAGGAATGCGGGAAGTTCCCCTCGTTACCCACTTTAAAGGGGACAAGGCCTACTTCAAAGACGGCACCAGCGGCAGCTTCGATGCGGTCATTCTTTGCACCGGCTATAAGCACAAATTCCCCTTCCTGCCGGATTCCTTGCGTCTGAAAACCGCAAACGTGATGTACCCAGACAACCTCTATAAGGGTATTTTCTGGCACAAACAGCCGCGCCTGATTTATCTGGGCATGCAAGACCAGTACTACACCTTTAACATGTTCGACGCGCAGGCCTGGTACGCTCGCGATGTCATCTTGGGCCGCATCAGCTTGCCCGATTACGACACCATGCGTGCGGATATTCAAACCTGGCTCGATCGCCAGAGCAAGATGAAGGACTACAACGACGAAATCGACCTCCAGACGGACTACGTGCGCGACCTACTGAGCGCTACCGACTACCCCGATTTCGACGTCGACAAGGTTGCAGCACTGTTCAAGCAGTGGCAAGACGACAAGAGGAAGGACATTCTCACCTATCGTGATATTCCCTACCCCTCGGTCAAGACCGGACAGCTCGCTCCGATTCACCACACTCGCTGGCTGGACGAGATGGATGATAGCCTGGAAGCATACCTGCGCACCGAGTCTGCGCTGAAGCGGCCCCAGCAATCGGTTGCCGCAGAACAGCAAACCGAACAAAAAATAGAACAATAAGGGGTGTAAACGCGATGGCCGCCGTTGCGGCGGCCATCTTGCAAAACTAGCCGACGATTATTCGGCCGAGTGTGCTTCCTGGATAACCCGAAAGAGTACAGTGAATCGCCTCTGATACTCACACTGTCCACGCACTTCGACGCCTCTTTCAATCGCAGCTCGTCGTCATTGACTTGCATGTCGAAGAACGATCCATGACATATGCTGCGAGCCCGTCGTCCACAGCGTCAAGCACCACTGAGGGACGGTTGGGTAACGCCTTCATGGTAGGCAGTGGCTCCGGCATGCAGGCGTTCATTTGCTCGGCTAGGTAAGTGCCAGAGAGATTCAATCGATCGTGATGTTGGCGTCTTCAATGACCTTTTTCCAACGCTCACGGTCGCGTGCCATGCGCTCCTTGACCTGGGCTAATGGCTCGGTGGCTGGCTCGATTCCTTGGGGCACGAACAGCTGCTGCGCAGCGTCGCTTTGCATGACGCGTGCCACCTCATTGTTCCATTTCTCCAAAATTGCTTCGGGCGTATTCTTGGGGGCGATAAGGCTTACCCAAAGCGTGCTTTCGTAACCGGGAACCCCTGCTTCTGCAACTGTTGGAACATCGGGCAAGCCTGCGACGCGCTTCGGCCCGGCCACCGCCAGCGCGCGAAGCTTTCCAGCCTTGATGTGTGGCAACACTGCCGTGATGGGTGAGAATACGATGTCCACGTGCCCACCCAGCAAGTCTTGAACAGCGGGTGCAGTGCCCTTGTACGGAACGTGCAACATGTTCACGCCCGCAAGCGAAGTGAACATGGCGCCCGACAGGTGGTGAATGGTGCCCTGCCCCGCCGACCCGTACGTCAGTGTCCCCGGTTTGGCCTTGGCCAATTCGATCAATTCCTTCACGGATTTGGCGGGACTGGAGGCGTTTACCGTCATAACCAGCGGTACATGCGCAATCATGGCGGCTGGAGTGAAGTCGTTGTCCACGTCGTACGGCAGCGATTTATACAGCAGCGGCGCCACAATCAGGATATCGGGGTTCGGAGCAACAAAGAATGTGTGGCCATCTGGCGCTGAGCGTGCGACATGACCCGCGCCAATCTGGCCGGACGCGCCCGAACGGTTCTCCACGAGGATGTTCGCATTCCAATCTGTGGAGAGCTCGTTTGCGATGAAGCGGGCCAATGCGTCGGTACTACCCCCGGCGGGGAAGCCGTCGACGAGATGCACGGGACGGGCGGGGTAATTTGCCAAGGCTGGGTCAGTATCGCTTGCCCACGCCGAAGACCCGACAATAATACTGGTTGCGCCAACGATAGCGGCGGTAGCCACAAGAGTTCTTAACAGGCTTAAAGTTCCTATGCGCATGATCTCCCCTCTTATTGACATTCTTGTTACACATTTAAAGGCTGTATAGCGGCCTGCTGAGCCAGTGCGATGTTCGCCCTTAGCGAACGCGGCCACGCAACATATGCTTAGACGGCTAACTATAGTACAGGAAGGCAGGCCCAGCCAGAGAGCACACGCCTGACGAGATGGGGGAATACCCTAGAAAGAGTTCGCGGCCATTGAGGCCGCGAACTCTTTCTAACTCGCGTGAAACTGCCCGTCTTATACGGCTACTCTTAGCGCAACAGGCGTAGAGGAAGACAGCAGCCATCGCGGCTTGCTGGGGGTTAGCGCCCGCTTAGGGTTGATACAGCAAGTTGGCTCGCTCTACCAGCGAACGTTCCGATTGAAAAAATTCACGCGCCCAGACCGGATACTCCGCGGGACCCCGGTACCAGTAGGTCTGACGAAGTTGATCCAACAATTGGGCGTATTCAGGACTATCTATCGCCACTTTGAACGCAGCAGCCAGCTTGGCGACAACTTCGTCGGGCATGCCTTTTGGCCCAACCAATCCATACGGCGCCGGATAGGCAAGATCGTAGCCGAGGCTCTTGGCGGTAGGTACATTCGGCAGCCAAGGAGCAGGCTCTTCGTCGAACGTCATCAAGACGCGCACCTTTCCGGCCTCCATGTGAGGCAGCAGGCTACCCACTGCGTCGACTGTCGCATGAGTGTGTCCGCCCAGCAGATTCACCACATTCTCGCTACTGCTCTTGAAACCGATATGGGTGAGGTCGACGCCGGCCATATCACCAAGCGCCGCCGTGAGCAGATGCATGGTTGTGCCCGCGCCTGCAGTGCCGACACTGATCTCTTCCGGGTGAGACTTTGCGTACTCGATCAATTCTTCTACGGTGTTGAATGGAGAGTCGTCGCGTACGGCGAGTACAAAAGTGTAGCCGCCCAGCCCGGAGATCCACGTGAAATCTTCAATCGGGTTCCAATCAACTTTCTGCATATGTGGCACACGGAACACGCCCGCGGTCGCAGCTGCGATGGTATAGCCGTCAGGTTTTTCTGATTTGGCCATCGAGGAAGGCGCCAGCGTCGCGCCAACTCCCGGCTTATTTTCTACGATGATTTGTTGGCCCAACTCTTTCGAAGCAAGTTCAGCAAGTTTTCTGAAGGTTATATCCGTCGGCCCTCCTGGCCCAAAACCTACCAAAAGCCGCACGGGGCGATTGGGGTAGTCTGTTGCGGCACCTGCGGTGGACATTGCGCCGGCCATTCCCATGGCAAGCGCTAATAGGCCCAACCAACGACTGAATGATTTCATCACGGTCTCCTCTTGAAGCGATATAAAGCGTAGTGTGATAGGGGTGTCTTGAAAGACTTCTGGAGTGAGTGTTAAGCGGCCGGCGGTGCCGATACGCTATATGACGGCCGCGAGTTCAATGCCTCAACGTCAAAGCCTGCTATGCGCTTGTACTGTTGTTCGATGGCGTAGAGCTCGTTGGCGGCTTGGTCCAGTGCGTTACTTCGCGCCAGGCCGCTGACTTTCTGCATGACCTCGCCGGCTTGACGACGATTGGCCAATTGCACTTCAGATGCCACTGGACGTCGTTTGGCTTCGTATGCCCGAAACGCTGATGTCGCGTCTGGCTGCACCGCCAGCTCATAAGCCAGCACACGCGCATCAAGAATAGCCTGTGACGCACCGTTGGAGCCAAACGGGTACATTGCGTGCGCTGCGTCGCCCAACAGCACGCAATTGTCGAAAGCCCACTGCGGTAGCGGGTCGATATCGGCCATAGGGTAGGCATAGGCCCGCGGCGAGTCGCGAACAATCTTATAGATATCTAGCCAATCGAAGCGCCAGGAGTCGATGAATGAGGCGGCGTGGGCGGGGTCGATTTCCACGTTCCAGATGCCCAGTTCCTCTTTTTCGGTGGCCATATCGTTCGGGCGCACTAACAACCAATTGATTAGCCCGTCCCCGATGGGGTACACGACTACACGCAGCGTTTCGTCTCCCACGATGCACATGGTGGTGCCGGTAAGATACGGCGCGGCCTGCGTAGCCCCCCGATACATGATCCAGCCGTTGGATGCCAATGGGATGTTGCGGCCGAACAAGTGCGATCGCAGGGTAGAGCGTATGCCATCAGCAGCAATCAGGGCATCGACGGTCACTTGCCGCTGCGTATCACTGCCTGTCTCCAGTATCTCGATGTCCAACCGCCCGTCCGACCGACTCTGACGAGCAATGACCCGACTGCCAGTTACCAGAGCCTCTTCCCCAAGGCGTTCTCGCACCGCATCCACAAGAATCTTTTGGAGCTTTCCGCGATGAATGGAATATTGGGGCCAGTGATATCCCGCACTGATCCCGCGGGGTTCGGTCCATATCTCTCGTCCCTTGGGGTCGTAGTAGGAAAGCTCGGAGGTGCGCACCGCGACAGCGTCCAGCGCCTCGGCCAGGCCTAGTTCGGTGAGTTCACGCACCGCATGCGGCGGCAGGTTAATTCCCACCCCGACTTCGCTTATCGTGCTCACAGCTTCGTAAATGCGTACATTTGAAAAGCCGGCCGCATGTAGACTTAATGCGCACGTAAGCCCGCCAACTCCGGCACCTGCAATCGCAATCTCCATGACCACCACTCGTAAATAGACTCGTAAAATTCGGGCCATTCGGCCCAAATAACCGCTATACGGTTATCTATAACCGCATAACGTCTATTTTGTAAGCTAATGGCACGTTGAGTCAAGATGTTGCAGGGCTTTCAGTCCATCTCGACTTCCGGGCGTCGATCGGTCACTGCGGGATGGGGATGTCGGGGTTTGGTGGGCGCGCAGTGATGAGTTGGACCGCAAGTGCGTCCTCCAGCGGCGTGTGGGTGGGGTCGCAAGGACATGGGGCGGCGTGTGATTGGGGTGGCGAGTGGGTGAAGGAAGAAAAACGGCGCGCACCACAAAGCCTCTCGCGAACGCGGACAGGAAGCAAGTCCTGGATGCGAGCAGAGGCTGAGACTATTTTTTGATACCAGAGGTCCCGTTGAGGGAGGGCGGGACCCGACAATGCCCGATAAGATTGGATGGTTTCGGGTTTACGGGCTGTCTATTCCGGCAACGGCGGGACCACCCCATCGGGAAGCGGTGCCCGAGTGCTGCGCAACAGTAGACTTAGCATCGTATAGAAGCCCACCGTTGTGATGATATCGATCAATCGGCGCTCCCCGAGGACATTGACGGCTTTGCGGTAGGTGGCATCGCGCAGGTCATGGGTGCTAGCGAGTTCGGCGGCCACGTCATACACGATTTCATGCAGTGCACTCGAAAACTTCGGCTTCCGACGATGAGCGATGTCGTCCAGAACACTCGGTTCCAAGCCGGCTTTCTCGGCCAAGGGACGATGTGAACTCCACTCATTCTGAGAATTGAGCTGCCGAGCTGTAGTCAAAATGGCAAGCTCGCGTAGATCTGCTGAGAGCTTTGATTCAAACCTCAAGTAGTTCCCCAGCGGTAGGGCGGCCTTAGCGAGTAAGGGATTTCTCGACCAGATGGCGGTGGGTCCGCGGGGGTTGTGAGGAACTCGGCCTAGTTCTTCGTATGCCGCGTGCTCCTCCGGTGAAAATGCACTCGGGTCGATCGGGCTTAATCGAGACATGAATACTCCCCGTTCCGAACAATTACCGCTCTTGATTTCATAATCCAAGCAGGTTACTTAGCAGTGTTGCGTGCTTAAAGTAAGAACTCGAAGCCCAGCATTTACAGGTTGCCCTTAGCTCGCGCCACCCACACATAGGATCGCCGCCACGCAAACCGACGCTCAAGAAATTGTGCGCAAGCAGACAGTTCTTCAACCGAGCCTGGTGACGATAGAATGCGTTCCCAATGTGCACACTTTTACTTCGTCACCCTTACGTGAGCTGCCGTTCACGCACGTGGCTCGGCTGAAGACTGACTGCTGGTGGGGTAACCACCAGGCCCTCTCAGATGAACACCGCTTTGTTAGCGTGCGCCCCTAACGGTTCGGCGCCAAACGATTAAGCGCGAACTTTCACGATAACTCCTCCGCTGACATTTTTTGCTTATCTTCCGATTGCACCTGCTCATTGGCGAGCGCACGTGTCGTTCTTTCGGTCGAAATACTATCAGTACAGTGATCAAGATGTCAACACATTTGAAGAGTTTCCCCACTGTCCAAGTGGCGCAGGAAATTCTCAACATCCATTTTTGCGGTCCACCGCTTCCCAAACCATCAGCATAATGATAAAGTGATTTGTAAGTCGCGAGTCGCAATAAGCACGCTGCAGAAAAATGGAAGAACGTCAGCGTGTGAACGAATGCTGCTTACTTAAGAGGAGGTTGCCTAGCCATGCAACACCAAACGGTTTAATCGCCCTGGCGATAGCCGTTAAAAGGCAACAAGGCTTACTTCGTTAAACAATGTTGCATCGCCGATTTCGACAGAGCCTTCGGTTTCAACGTTTTGAGCTTTAGTTTGAAAGAGAAAGGCTGCTTAACGCTGTAAAAAGACCATCGTCCTATTTACCGGCACCAGCTTGTGCCTCGGCAAAAAAATGGGGCAGATCGTCGCGTAGCAGTGGTTTTTTTTAATCGTTGAAATAACAAGCTCGATAAGTTTGCACCGCAATATCTCAGACAAAGGGAGGACGGATATGGGCACTACTATAGACAATGTCATTTCAAATATCAGTGTAGAACCGGTTACTGGGTATACGGGTGCCGAGATTAAAAACGTTGATTTATCCGCCGATCTAGACGACGCCGTCTACGAGGACATTCGGAACGCGTTGTACCGATACGGCGTAATCTTCTTTCGTGATCAACACCTCACTCCGGAACAATATGTTGCCTTCGGTACGCGGTTTGGTGAAGTGTCGGTAAGTAAGTCGATGCCCACCCACCCGGAGCACCCGCTGATCAACCAGCTTATTCGGCAACCGGATCAAGCGCGGGTTATCGGAGAGGTTTGGCATCACGACCAGGCATATCGAGATAACCCAACATTTGGCACCATTTTGTATGGGAAAGCGGTGCCGGCATTTGGCGGCGACACGGCGTTCATTAACATGGCGGCCGCCTTCGATGAGCTTTCCGACGGCCTCAAAGATACGTTACGCACTCTCAGGGCCGTTCATGCGCACGCGAGAAACCAGATTACAAAGGATCCGGTTGAAATCGCAAAGCGTCCTGAGGTTGCGGTGCATCCAGTCGTCATCAAACATCCGCACACAGGGCGCGAAGCCCTCTATGTAAGTCCCGGCTATACAGAACGCTTCGAGGGCTGGACGGAAGCCGAAAGTGCACCGTTGTTGAATCACATTTACCAACATGCTATGCGGCCCGAGTTCGGTTGCCGCTTCCGTTGGGAAAATAACTCCATTGCCTTTTGGGACAACCGCCTGGTTTGGCATTACGCGGTCAACGATTACTACGGTTGCAAACGCGTCATGCACCGTTTGGTGGTTGGCTAACTCACACCCAGGGCGCAGCAGATCTTTCGACAATGTTGCGCACTGGGATTGAAAAGGGCGCTGTCCTCGCAGCGTCCTGCCTAACGCGCCATCGCCGTGCGCCAAGTACACCGCACAAGTCACGAAGGCAGCGATGGCTGAGACGTTGGTAGTGTTTTTAGGAGTGGCTCGGCGATGGGTCCGCATCAAGATACAGCCCTGCCGCGCGCTCCATGTGTTTCACGATCGACGTGACGTCGTCCGTAGGCGAGCCTTCGGCCAATGCCCGCTCGAATGTACTGAGTACGGCATCGCCGAGAGGCATGGGCACCATCTGGCGCTGCGCTTCCGCAGCCGCTTCCTGCAAGTCTTTGTACATCAAACCCAAGGCGCCGCCACGATTGAACTGTCGCGGAACAACATACTGTGGAAGCTTGTGAAGGGTGGCACTGTTCTGACCCGAGCCGTGGTTGATTACCTCGAGGACAACATCCAGATCTAACTCGGCTTTGCGCGCCAATACAATTGCTTCGCAGGCAATCGCCAGGTTTGCGGCGGAGAGATAATTATTAATCAGCTTGACGCGCTGAGCGTCACCGACGCGCGAGCCCACCTTGACCACTTTGCTCGCGAACGGCTCTAAATACTGGCGCGCGCGGGTTACCGCCTGATCAGGGCCTGAAACAATTGCCGTTAGCTGTCCTGCGCGAGCTCGCGGCACGCCGCCAGTGATCGGGGCATCCACCACTTCAACCGAGCGAGAGTTCAACTGGGAGCCCAATTCCTGGATGAGTGGTGCTCCTACGGTTCCCGTGTGGATATGTAAACTCAGCTTCTCGCCATGAATTAGGCCGTCTGATCCCAGAATCGCCTCACGCGTAGCGTCAAGCGTAGGCAGACACGACAACACGACGGATGCAAGATCACCGAGATGCTTAGGGGATGTTGCACATAGCGCACGATCGCTGAAATAGTTCATTGCAGCAACATTGACGTCGTACACGGCGAGCTTGAAGCCCGCGTCAATGAGACGTTCTGCCATTGGGCGCCCGATGGAGCCGACGCCAATGAAGCCGACCAGAGTATCTCCAACCACGCTCATCTCCTCTCTTGGTCCGATATTTTTATCAGTATACTGAAATATATTCGGCAAGAGAACAAGCACCAAATGCTTGCAATGCTGCCCAGTGGTTGCACGGCTGGAGAAAGGGGAAGCTGCAGCTAAACCACTATCCCAAAGAACGGGGCTGCAATGCGAGCCCGATTAAGTCGCGCTGACTTGATATCCCTAATTTGCGGTAGAGCCGCTTCGTATACGTTTGAACGCTGCTAACCTGCACGCCCATGTTCTCAGCCATCGTCTCAAGGCTTTGGCCGCTCATGATGTAATGCAGCAGCTCGCGCTCCCGCGGGGTGAGTTCTGGGTGTAGGCGCGAGACGCGGTCAGTCACCACCTGAGGCAGCTCGTTCTCGTATACGTGCGCGCTGTAATGCAGACGCAGTAATTGCATTAACAACGGGGCCATGCCTTCGATAAATTCGATCTCGCGCTGGGAAAACACCCCGTATTCCCGGCCCCGATAGAAATTCAACGACAACCAACGCTTGCCATCAAACATCGACAATAGCGCGAGACGTTCCGAAATTTGAGGCAGCTCGTAGCAGATGCGCCGGTAGTCGGGATGCTCGATTTCGTAGCCGTACTGATGATGAACGTAAATGTGCCGACCGACGTTCGGCCTAGACCCCTCGACTTCCATCACATCTCGATTGCCGTCGAGGGAATAAAAGCGCCAGGCGTAACTATGAGAGATCGTGGGCAGCTCACGCGTGCGCGCCCGGTCAGCAAAGGAGACAATGCGCGGCGCTTCGTCTCCTTGATAGGCGAAGATGGTGCATTGAGCCACGGGGACTTCCGACGAAATCGCCTGCAACATCTCGCCCGCGATTGCACCGGCTGGAAGTGAGCCTACCCGCCCGAGCATACCGGCCACCTGGGCAATGCTGAATTGAAAATCGGAATTGACGGTTCTGAGTGGCCAGTACGTCATAGCCGCCTTCCTCCTTATCTTCGTTCAAACGCCTCGAGCTGGACCTTATGCGCCCTCCGCAGCCGGGGTGTGCAACCATGCAGCATGCTTCGGAGCACGCTTGGTTTTAGCCCACTCCTCCAGCATATCCCACTTCACCTCATCGAGCTTTTGGTACATCTCGGGCGTGCCGGTATTGTAGGCAAGCTCCACGCGATGACCGCTGGGATCGTAGAAGTAGATCGATTTGAAGATCGTATGGTCGGTAGGACCCACGACTTCGATGCCATCGGCTTCCAAACGCTGCTTAACTTCCAGCAGCTCTTTTTCAGACTCGACTTCGAGCGCCAGGTGCTGCGTCCAGGACGGTGTGTTCGGGTCACGTCCCATTTCGGGCTTGGTGGGCAGCTCGAAGAATGCCAGGACGTTGCCGTTACCCGCGTCCAGAAAAATATGCATGTAGGGATCGGGCTCTTTCGTCGACGGTACCTCGTCTTCGGCGATGGCAAGAATGAAGTTCATGCCCAAGTACTTCTGGTACCACTCAACGGTTTCCTTCGCATCCTTGCAACGATATGCT
>CAZMVM010000048.1:0-20427 GCA_964569785.1 uncultured Pigmentiphaga sp.
ACACCCAAAGCCCCGGCTCAACTCTGAGACCGGGGCTTTTTTATGCCCAAAAAATCCACGCCGCGCACACTGTCGCGTTTGGCTCGGAGAACTCGAGCAGCAAGACTCTAACGCGGAAACGCGTTGGCCACTGACGGATGCTCATGGCGGTCGCGGGTTTATGTGGTTTGTGCAACATGTTCATTGGATGGCCCCTTGCTGCGCTGCGTGGCTTCAGCGTTCGTTGTAAGATCAGAGGGGAAACACTTATAACGGAGCAGTTTAATGAGCGAGATTCCACCCCCCTTTCCCGCGGCCCCGGGTTCAACGCATAGCCCTTCCTCCGGACCGCAGCCAGGAGGGATTAATCTGCGCATGCTGTTGCATATCGCCTACGGCCTCTATGCCATCGGTTTCATTACCGGAGGTCTGGGCGCGTTAGCCGCGATCGTTCTTGCATACATTAAGCGGGGCGACGCCGTAGGAACCATTTACGCTTCCCATTTCAGCTGGATTTTGGCTACGTTTTGGTGGTCGTTGTTATGGGGATTGATCAGCACGATCCTTACATTCATTTTCATTGGTTGGGTCGGCCTGTTTATTGTGTTGGTGTGGGTGCTGTATCGCATCGTGAAGGGCTGGTTGGCACTGGCCGAGAATAAGGCCGTGGGCGCAGCGTACTAAGCCGGGTTCGGATCAAAGCCGGACGATGCGCCAAGCGCAACCGCAACGGCGGTACCCCTGGTCAATGCTCTTGGCGCTATGCTTTCCCATGCGCTTTCAATTACGAGCCTATTGTCACGACCAGGCGCATGCCCCGACACACTAAGACCTGGCGGCTCAGATGTTGCAACTAGAGGCCGCAACCAGAGGCTCAAGGTTGGAACCAGAGGCCCCTGGCACCCGGAACGAACGCAGTCCCACTCAAGGAACAAAGCCCCGATATGCACGTGCAATCGGGGCTTTTTCATTGGAGCTGGAGCTAGGCGGCTTGGATGAAACGCGCGCCTTAGGAGAGATGACCGTTCACGATCTTGGTGAGCTCGAACATCGAAACTTGCGACTTGCCAAATAAGGGCTTGAGCTTTTCGTCGGCGTTGATATTGCGGCGGTTGGCCGGGTCTTGCAAGTCGTGCTTTTTGATGTATTCCCAGATCTTCTTGGTGACCTCGGTACGGGGAAGCGGCTCCGATCCGATGACGGCTGCCAGCTCGGCGCTTGGTGTAAGCGGTTTCATGAAGGCGGCGTTCGGTTTACGAGCGGGTTTGCTGGCAGTGGACATCCGACTTTCTCCTTATAAAGTGGCGATACGTGAGCAGCATACTGATTTCCGTCTGCCAGCACAATCGGGGAATGAATTTGAAATATGTTCGACTTCAACAGTGCGAATAAGATGTAACAAAGTGCTGCCAATTAGGGAAACTTGCACTATCATTCATGCCAAGATGCAGTATGGTTCAGGTTGCCCGTCTCAAGCAGAAACGAAATTCGCGTCTTTGGGCTCGGTTCCTGTCGCGAATGGAGCGGTCCGATGTAAACGCGACCCAGGGTCAAGCATTGCACGGGTAGCAGTAAACAGACGGTGTTGCTTCGAGGCGCGATCCTGCGCGAGCGGCTGTGTTTGGATGTGGCAAATTCAGAATGTAACAAGCAAGGAGGAGAATAATGGCGCGCTTTTCTAAAGTTTTGACGCCGCTAGTTGCGAGCGTTGCCGCTGCGTTGGCCGTAGGGACCGCGCAAGCGGAGGAAGCGGTGTTGCGGGCGGTAAGCTCGTTCGCCACTGGCACGGCCTTTTCTGCCCCGTTCGAGAAATTTGTAGAAAAGGTGAATGAAGAAGGCAAGGGTTTGGTGCGCATTGAGTACCTCGGTGGACCACCTGCGATGCCGCCGTTTGAAGTGGGCAGCGCGGTGAGCCGGGGGGTAGTCGATATGGCTAACGTGACCAGCGCGTTTTATACCTCGTTGCTGCCCGCTGCCGATGCGCTGAAGCTGGGAGAGCTTACCCTGGAAGAAGAGCGCGAGAATGGCGCGTGGGATTACATCAACCAGTTGCATAACGAGAAGATGAACGTGTGGTTCCTCGCCCGCACGGGTGATAACGTGCCGTTTCATCTCTATCTGAACCGCGAAATCACCGAACCCGACCTAAGTGGCATGACCATTCGCGTCACGCCTATTTATGCTGCATTTTTCCGTGCGTTGGGCGCCAACGTAGTACAAACGGCCCCCGGCGAGGTATACACCGCGCTAGAGCGGGGCGTGGTTCACGGCTACGGCTGGCCCATCAAAGGGGTGCTCGATCTGGGGTGGCAAGAGGTTACGAAGTTCCGGGTGGATCCTGGCTTCTATAAGGTGGATGTGAACATCTTGGTGAACCTCGACCGCTGGAATAAGCTAACGGACGAGCAGCGGGAGTTCCTGACTCGTATGGCTCGTTGGGTCGAAGAAACAGACTTCAACGACAACCCCGGGATTATCGACGAAGAAAAACGCAAGCAGGAAGAGGCAGGTATCAGCACTATCACCTTCGAAGGCGAAGCTGCCGAGAAGTGGCTCAATGTGGCGCGTGAAGCCGGCTGGAAGCAGGTTGAAGCGCAAGCGCCGGTCGAAGGAAAAAAACTGCGCGAGCTACTGACGCGCCAATAAGCACCGCCCGGAATGAGGCATTCAACGGTGCGGTACAGCCAGGTGTAATGCTGGCGTGGGTTCGAGTTGCGACGGCCGTCGCACTCGAGCTCGCCTTCAATCGAAAACATCATGCGTTATTACGACTGGTTTCTTGACCTTTGCGGAACGCTCACCGGTATTCTGATTCTTCTCATCAGCATCGGTATCGGTGTCGATGTGGGGTTTCGAATCGTGCAGGGTCAGGGCCTGTATTGGCTTATTGACCTGGTTGAGTATGCGTTGTTGCTTATTACCTTCCTGGGCGCCCCTTGGGTGTTACGCCGAGGCGGGCACGTAGCGGTAGACGTCGTGCTCATGGCTCTGCCCCAAAACAACATTCGCATTTTTATAAGGCGCGCCATGGCGGTAGTCGCCGCCGCCATCTGCGGCATGATGGCTTTCATTGGCTTCGAGACCACCGCGGAGGCCTATCAGCGGGGTGCGCTCATCTTCAAAAGCCTTATCTTCCCCGAATGGTGGATACTGGTGGTCATGCCCCTCAGCATGTTGTTGTGCGCGATCGAGTTTTTGCGTCAGGCGTGGCAAGGAGATCCGGTGCTTGCACAATTGTCCGACTCCAACAACCAGGATGTCACTAAAAATGCCTTAACAAAAGAAACACACGCTTGATGAAACCGGGCTCGGGGCAGCAAGCTCGTTACACATAAAAACCAAACGCTTATGCGCACATTACGTGGGAAGTAGGGGATGACCTGGGGCACAGCACTCATTTTTCTCGGCGGCGGCTTGGGTGCGCTGCTCGTTACCGGCATACCGGTGGCGTTGGCGTTCTTTGGAATCAATCTGATCGGTGCCTGGGTTTTCTTGGGGGGTGAGCCAGGCTTAATACAGGTCGCGCGCAATGGCGTGAGCGCTGTGGTGAGCTACACGCTGGCACCCATACCGTTGTTTATCTTGATGGGCGAAGTGTTATTGCACACGGGGCTCGCGTTCCGGGCGATTGATGCGATCGAGCGACTTATTTCCCGCGTGCCAGGCCGTATGCCGCTTGTTGCGGTCGCTGGGGGTACGGTCTTCGCCACCTTATCGGGATCTAGCATCGCGAACACTGCCATGTTGGGTCGAGCGTTAATGCCCGAAATGCTGGCGCGGGGGTACCACCCGACACTTGCGATGGGTCCTATTATGGCGACCGGCGCCATTGCTATGCTGATTCCTCCGTCGGCGCTTGCCGTACTCGTGGGTAGCTTGGGCGGCATATCCATTTCACAGTTACTGATCGCAGGTATTGTTCCGGCCTTGATGCTGTCGGCCTTGTTCGCGTTTTATATTGTTTACCGCGCCAAGCGACGGCCGCAGGACGCGCCGCCGGAAGATCACACGCCCATGACGTTCCGCGAACGAGTATGGCCCTTTGTCGTCTATGTGCTGCCATTATCCGGCATCGTGGTGGTGGTGATTGGCAGCTTGATTGCCGGCGTTGCCACCCCAACTGAGTCGGCTGGCTTAGGGGCATTGGCGACGATTCTGGCAGCTGCGCTCTACCGCAGCTTGACGGTACCGGCGCTCATGCGGGCCTTGCGTGAAACCGCCTTAACCGTGGTGATGATCTTGTTCATCATCGTGGCCTCGTCTACGTTCAGCCAGTTACTGAGCTTTTCTGGCGCAAGCAACGGCATCGTTAGCGTGATTCAGTCGTTCGACCCAACACCTTTTAATGTCATGTTGGGGATGATGCTGATCTTGCTGGTCTTGGGTTGTTTCGTCGACCAGGTCAGCATGGCGATGATTACCATTCCGCTGTTCATTCCCATCGCCAATGCGGTCGACATCAATCTGCTTTCGCTCGGTGTCATTTATTTGATCACCATGGAGATCAGCTTCTTGACACCCCCCTTCGGGTTGCTCTTGTTCGTCATGAAAGGCGTGGCTCCTCCCCATTTCAGCATCACGACGGTTTATCGTGCCGCTGCGCCGTTCCTGGTAATCGAGCTGATCGTGCTGGTGGCCGTGTTGTATTTCCCCGAACTGGGGCTTTGGCTGCCTTCCTTGATGCGTCAATAGCCGGCGAAACGGTGTGCGCGTCGCACACCCAGCTGCAGTGCAAATTTGTAGGATGGACACGTTAGGCTTGCCCTGGGCGCTCGTACAATAGCGCCTATGACTACCCGTGATACGAGGGGCCGGCTCGTGATTACCCGGCCAGATGACTGGCACTTACACCTACGTGATGGGCCGGCGTTGCAGTCGGTCGTTGCCCATTCTGCGCGTCAGTTCGGACGCGCCATCGTCATGCCCAATTTGAAGCCACCCGTGGTTACGGTGGCTGATGCGCAAGCATATCGTGAGCGCATCCTGGCTGCACTCGAGGCAGCGGGGCTGCCAAATGGCACGTTCAACCCGTTGATGACGCTATACCTCACCGACAACACAGCGCCCGACGAAATCCGAAGGGCACGAGAATCGGGCATCGTGTACGCCGTCAAACTGTATCCAGCAGGCGCGACGACCAACTCCGATGCCGGTGTGACCGATTTGCTCGGCCGTTGTATGCCGACCCTGGAAACGATGCAGCGGGAAGGCATGCCTTTGCTGGTTCACGGCGAGGTCACTGATCCGGACACCGACTTGTTCGATCGAGAGGCTTTGTTCATTGAGCAGGTGCTCATCCCGTTACGCCGCGCGTTACCCGAGCTGAAGGTCGTCTTGGAGCACGTAACGACGAAAGAAGGCGTCGAATACGTTCGCGATACGGAAGGGCCCATCGCCGCAACCCTCACGGCCCATCATCTTTTGTACAACCGGAATGCGCTTTTTCTGGGCGGAATTCGGCCCCATTGGTATTGCTTGCCGGTGCTAAAGCGTGAAGAGCATCGTCGTGCCCTGCTTGACGCGGCCACTAGCGGCAACCCCCGGTTCTTTCTGGGTACCGACAGTGCTCCTCATGCCCGTGGCCTGAAGGAGCATGCGTGCGGATGTGCCGGTTGTTATACGGCACTCCATGCGATGGAGCTTTACGCCACTGCGTTCGAGCGTGCCGGACGGTTGGACGCATTGGAAGGCTTCGCCAGTTTCTACGGTGCTGACTTTTACGGCTTGCCGCGCAACACGTCGCGCTTAGTGCTTGAACGTAACCCGCAGACTATTCCAGAAGAGTTGCCCTTTGGTGACACCACGGTCGTGCCATTGGCCGCGGGCGAAACGTTGGATTGGATAGTAAGTCACGACTCAGCGGCGGCCGATTAAGCTCGTCCAAGCCCTTGCTAAACCACTCGCTGCGAGCAGTGGCAAGGGCCCGGCGTGAGGCTGGGCAACGTTGTGATCAGCCTGGTCGGCGGCGAAAGAGAACATCCCACACCCCATGACCCAACCGGAGGCCGCGGAGTTCAAATTTGGTTTGTGGACGCCAGCCCGGCCGTTCAGCGAAACCAGTGCCCGCGGTGTTCTCGAGGAGGGGTTCGTTGCTCAGCACGTCGAGCATTTGCTCGGCGTAAGGCTGCCAATCGGTGGCGCAATGCAGGTATCCACCTGGAGCGATCCGCGAGGCCAGCATCGCTACAAAGGGCGGTTGAATGAGGCGGCGCTTATGGTGCCGTTTCTTTGGCCAAGGGTCGGGAAAATAAATATGAACTCCCGCCAACGACTCGGGTGCGATCATGTCCCGCACCACTTCAACCGCATCGTGCTGGATGATGCGGATGTTGTTGAGCTCGAGAGTTTCGATGCGGCGCGCCAAGGCGCCAACGCCCGCGCTAAACACCTCAACACCGATGAAGTCATCGTGGGGCCGGTCTTGTGCGATCTGCGCCGTGGTCTCACCCATCCCGAAGCCGATCTCGAGGATTAAGGGTGCCTTACGCCCGAAATAGCGGCTGAAATCTACCTCGCGCTCTTGATAGGGAATAGACCACCTGGGCACCAAGACTTCCAGTGCCTCTTTCTGTGCCTGCGTAATATGGCCGCGGCGGTTTACGAAACTGCGGATATGGCCGAACACTAGGGTTCCCTCGGATGACGCGCCTCCTGGCGAGGGCGCGCGATTAACCGCGGAATCATAACCCGCATGGCGAGGTTGAGCAGCGGGAATTGTTTCGGGAGGCCGTGGTGCCGCAGACGGTGTGGTGTTACGCGTGTCAGTGGGCGGGACCGTGGCGGCGCCGCGTGATTGGCCGCGCTGGAGAGTCTGCGCTGGCCGAGTCGCTACGTGGGCAGGTGATGCTTGGTCGCTGGCGCTTAATGCAGCCTTCTGCATATCGCGCTCGCCATCGCCTTTCAAGGTGTTGATCTGCTCGTTCACGGATAGGTCATACCGCGGCTGACGCCGCGAATCGTCGTAACGTTACGCATCAGCCTCCGCCGACAGCAACCACAATCTCTACTTGGTCACCGTCGTCGAGTTGCGTGGATTCGTATTCGCTGCGCACCACGATCTCGCCATTGCGTTCGACCGCGATGCGCTTCCCTGCATAGCCCAGTTCTTCAACCAGCTGAGCGACAGTGCATGGGGAAGACACTTGATGTGGAGCGCCATTAAGAATGATCTGCATACCTCGAATTGTAGCCGGCACCGCCTTGGTTTTTAGTGCCGACGCGTGTTTTTACGCTTAGATTGAAACATAATGTAACGATCGCTTGCTCGGGTGGGGCGCCGTTGACGACGGCAACGCCACCGCACCATCCCGCTGCTTACCCACGGTGGGGCTCAACAGGGCCTGATGTCGTTGTGGCTAGGCTCGCCGTATGGCCCGTGGAATGCCCGCGGCCGCCACTGCGGGTTAAGCGGACACATCGTGCCCGACAGTTTGCGATTGGTGGGGTGCGAACGTCGCGTGAAGGAACGTGGCCACTTACCATGAAGCGTTGGGGCGTGGGTACACGTCCAATTAAGGGGACAGCGGAAAGGCCGCGGAGTTCCTACACTTGCGCAATTACGAATTCGTTTGTTTGCAGCGTATGCGCGCGGGTTCGGCGTGCCTGTCGTTAATGTGGGTGTTTTTTGATGCTGTAACGCGTGTTTGGGTGAAGGGGCGCGATCTTGCCTGGATGCTTAACGCTTCACGGATGCGTGCCAGGGCTGCATGAGGATTTGGTGCGTTTTGCATTCGTTTTGGCATTTTGACGTCGGTAAAGACTCGATCGTTAATGGGGATGCCGCTTCGTCTTAGCTGTCGTGTGAGGTCATGCCAATTTGGTCTCACCCCAGCTTTTTATTTGACCAGAGTGAACTCGTGTAGCAAGTCAAGATTGCGTGCGTATATCAAACGGCTACGGTCCGCCTTGGAAAAGTGCCTTGCTTTGAAAAGATCACACTTTTTTGTGCTCAAAGTGTGCTGTTGCCAAGAAAAGACACAGGGTAATCCGTCGAAGAAGACCACAGAGCTGCCCTTGGTGCTCGTATTAAACACTCAAGCACAGGCGCGGAACGTCAATATGCAAAGACGGCCGCAACGACGCTAAGACATGCCTGCACATTTACGAACCGCTTTCACTTGCTCTCGCATGATGCCACGCGATGGCCAATGCTCGTCTTGAAGCGACAACTTTCCACCGACCGGAATTCTCTGACTTTCTGGTTGCTCAATAAGTTGAATTAAGAGAATCTCACACTCATGACGCGTCACAGGCCCACGGGAACCATGCATGGTGGGCGCTGAAGATAGGAGAATTTTGGATGACAAAAATCGTACTCGGGATAGGTGCTTCTCATTCCCCGATGATTAACTCGACGTTGGAAGAGTGGGTTGCAATGAAGCCCCGCGAAGCGGAAATGAAAATCCTGGATCGCGAAGGCAACCCGACAACGTATGAAGATTTGGTAGCCGAAGCTGCTGGCCGCTACGACGCAGAGCTGCACGAAGACGTGCTGACCGAGCGTTATCACACGGTACAACGCTCGCTGGATACCTTGGCCGATACGATTAAGGCCGCTAATTTAGATGCTTTAGTTGTTATTGGCGACGATCAGCGCGAGCTGTTTCTTGACGACAATATGCCCGCCATGTTGATCTATCATGGTGAGACCATCAAGAATAAGCCCCGCCCGCCCAAGAAAGAATGGGTGCAGTGGTTCGCTGATATCCATAAGCGGTACTACAGCAAAGGCGATCACACCGATTTTCGCGTCGACCAGGGTCTGGCGCGTCACCTCATTCATGACCTGATCGAAGACGGGTTCGATATCTCAGTAAGCAATAGCTTGCCGCGCGACGAGGGTGAAGGTCACGCCATCGCCTTCGTACACCAACGGCTTTATCGCTTTGAAGATATTACGCCCATCGTTCCGTTTTTCCTCAATACCTATTTCCCGCCGAACCAGCCGACCCCGCGTCGTTGCTTCGAGCTGGGACAAGCGTTGAGGCGATCGATTGAAGCGTATCCCCACGACATACGGGTGGGTGTCCTTGCATCGGGCGGACTGAGCCATTTCTCGATCGATGCCGATTTGGACAAGCAGGCGATCGATGCGATTTGTGCCCACGACGTCGAGGCGATCCAGGCAATTCCGCGCAATAAGTTGAACTCGGGGAACTCTGAAATACGCAACTGGTTTGCGCTGTCCGGTGCTGTACCGCATTTATCACTGAAGTTTCTTGAATACATCCCCTGCTATCGCTCCCCCGCCGGCACGGGTACGGGAATGTGCTTCGCCAGTTGGCAAGAGTAATTGATATTAGGTCGCAGTTATTTGGAGGTATCGTGAGTAGATTCACACAGGCACGCCGCAAATTCAGTCTCGCTTTAGCGGCCGGGGTACTTTGTGCCAACTTTGGCCTGCCACAGGCGCACGCGTCGGAATCAGCGTGGCCCAGCAAACCGGTGCGGTTAGTTGTGCCCTTTCCTGCGGGAGGCAGCAGTGACGCATTGGCGCGCATCTTGGCGCAGCGCCTGTCCGAAACATTCAAACAAAACTTTATTGTTGAGAACCGGCCGGGTTCAGGTGGCACGATTGGAACGTCGTACGTGGCCCGCGCGCCGGCAGACGGTAGCGTGCTTTTGGTGGGCGCCGGCGGATCTTTAGTGGTCAGCCCGTTGTTGACCAAGCAAAACTACGATACGTTGCGCGACTTCGAGCCGATCACGCAGTTGATTTCGAGCCCGATGGCCGTGGCCATTAACCGGGAAGCCTTTGGCGATAAAGTCAACACGATCCCTGAGCTGGTTGAGGCCATCAAGGCCCAGGATGGTGTGCCGTTCGCTTCCGGCGGTGATGGCACTCAAATGCATTTATCGGGTGAGCTGTTGAATGAGCTGACCCAAGCCAACATGGTCCACGTGCCGTATAAGGGTGCGGCCGCTGCCATTACCGATTTAATCGGAGGCCACGTGCCCGTCGCGTTTGTTGATCTCGCCTCCATCGTGCCCATGATGGATGACGAGCGCATCAAGGTATTGGGAATCGCGAATACGGAGCCATCGAAAGTACGGCCCGAGTTGCCCACTTCCGTGGATGCAGCGATGCCGCAATGGAAAGCTGGCGGCTGGATTGGGTTGCTCGCACCTGCTGGTACACCGGAGCACATCGTCAAGACGCTGGAAGAGCATGTGACGGCCATCGTGCAGGAACAGGAAATTATCGACCGCATTATGACGACGGGTAACGAGCCCAATGCGGCGGGTCGCGAGAAGTTCATTGAGCACATCACGCAGGAAACTGCCCTCTGGAAAGGGCTGATCGAGCGCGTCAACGTGCAAATGTAAAAGGGTTTGATCCAGTCGTCTTGGCGGCTGGATTACCTTTGACGGTGCAGCACCCAGCGACTAAGAATCGGTATCACTACGTATGCACGTAACCTTGGGAAGAACAAGCGGCGTGGGTGTGTAGCGAGCGAAAAGCGAAAAAAGGCGGAACGCAGTGAGATGTACAGCGTTCCGCCTTTTATTTTGTAGCTTGATTATTCTGTAGCGCGCTCGTGTTGGTTTACTGTCGATCCAAGCCACCCGCGCGCCGGCATGCTTGTTTCCGCCAACGCCGCGCTCGTAGGAGCGCAACGTTGACATAAGCATAAGGCCAGAAATTATTTCTGCCGAATTCCGCCGCGAACGAATACGCGCTTGCCGGTATCGTGCAACACGGCTTGCTTCTCTTCGGGCGTCAACAGGACAGCAGCATCGAGCATACGCTGTACCATTTCTTTGTAGGTACCCGACGAAGTACCGATATCGGAGCCCCACATAATGTGATCAGCTCCGAACATATCAACGGCGCGGCGCAGAACCTTTTCTGCGGGAACATCCGCCTCCCGATAAATATCGAGGTTGATGGTGGTGAACTTAAAGAAAATGTTCTCTTCGCCGGCTAGCTTCTCGTAGCGCTCGTCCAGGCCGTAATCATCGTCACCGGTAAGCTCGGGCTCGAGCAAGTGATCCAGCACGATGCGAATATTCGGATACGTGCGCGCAAGTTCAATGATGGCCGGGATGGAAGGACCGCCACCGCCTTGCGCAAGCACTTCGAGATCCATCACGATGCCATATTCTTGCGCGATGTCCCAGGTCTTCAGGGCCTGTGGCGAGTTGAGCCACGGCATGCTGCCATCTTCCTCACGGCCACCAAAGAGGCGGACGCCGGATAGCTCGTGATCGCGGATCCACTGACGGACCAAGCCGGGAGTGCCCTCATCCTCGGCATCAAGAATTACTACTGCCGAGAAAATGTCGGGGTGAGCGTCGGACGAATCGAGAATGTAGCTGTTGTCGTAGCGGTAAATCATCCGCTTTTGCACGGCAACGGCACCGACTACGTTTTCTTCTTTCATCCAGGGCAGCATGCGCACCACGTCGGGCACTTCGTTCACGGGGTTGGGCCCGGCCTTGCCGCCCGGCTGACCGATGACACCGGGGGGGCGATACGGAGCGTTGGCTGCTCGCTTCATGGGATTACGCGGGTAGCGCACCTGGTCGTCGGCAACCAGGTGCGCGTGCGAATCAAATAGTACAGGTCGCGAAACTTGTTCCGACATTAAGATACTCCTTGTGCATAGGAATGAGCGCGCAGGCGCGGCTCGGGCTTGACCGACCAAGCCTGCGGCAGATTGACTGAGGTCAGTTGCTTAGCTTGGATCTGGCATCGGATATTCGTCGGCGTTGCATACCAGACCCGGCCGCATCGAAAAGTCGACTCTAGGTGGCGCAAAGATATCGATGAGCCAGCAATCGCCTTCGCTCACGTTTTGGCTCGTGTGCAGAACACCTGCAGGAATGACGGTCACAGAAGGGCTGGCGACCTCAACGTGTTCGTCTTCGCGCCAAGTGGTTAAATCCGCGGACCACGGATAGCGCAAGTGATGTACGTACGAGCCTTGAACTGCCAACGATCCTTGTTCAAAATCGGCGTGGGTGTGCGGGCTGAGCTTGCGGACGTCGCGGGGTTCGGTCCGTTTTGCCAGAAAATTGACCATCAAATTGGTACTGCGGAAGATGCGCATGTTTGAGTCCGGCCGCGTGTATTCCGCAAGCACATAGTGGCGCAAGCGGAATCCGCCGGGAGGATCGGGCCAGGGAACGAGGGGCGCAACTTCCGGCGCGCCGTCGGCGTAGCTGGCATGATTGCAGGCCAATTCAGCCAAGCTTTCGGCGCGGTGCGAGAAGATGCGCACGATCAGCCCGTCGCTGGTTGCCTTGACGGTGCTGTCGCCGGGGGGCACGATGGTTACGGTTTCTGCGCCCGCCTGCAGGCTTTCGTCACCCGCAACGATTTGGGCCGTGCTGTTAGGTAGAAAGACGAAGTATTCGTCCGGCGCCTTCCAGGCTAATTCGGTGTCCTGTTTGACTTCCGAAACGGCAACAACAAAGTTCGCGCCGCGGGTGAGCCAGGTGCGCTCGCCGGGACGTTCAATCTGAGGTGGGGATTTAGTGTGGTCCGCATAGGTAGCGGGCCGGGTTCCAGCAAGACTCATGAAATTCCAACTGATCGGATTAGACGAGATGAGAATCGGCGTTAGCGGGTAGCGTGGCGGGAGCTGGTTGAGTTAGCGATCTGTTGCGCACCCTGCCGCAGCAGCGATTGGTCGGAGCCAACGACGAACCAGCTGGCGCCCATCGCGGCGAACTCTTCTACTTCAGCGCGGTTTGCCACGAACATCGCTGCAGTACGTCCTGCCGCGAGAGCAGCGTCGATGATGCGGCGGGTGGCCTCGAGTACCGCCGGTGAACGAGAGTCAGACTCGCCCATCGAGAGCGACAGGTCGGCACGACCGATAAAGAGGGCATCCACTCCCGGTACCTGGGCGATCTGGTCAACCGCCTCTAAACCGGCAACCGTCTCGATCTGACAAATAATTTGCGTCTGATCACCGGCCTGTTGGGCGGCCTTATAGCTCAGGGTGCCGTAGCCCCCCGCCCGGGGGGAGCTGGAGAATCCACGCTCGCCGCCCTCGTACCGAGCACGTGCCACGATTTGGGCCGCTTGTTCGGCAGAGTCGACGTGGGGCGCCAGAATGCCGGCCGCACCCAGGTCAAGGGTCGACAGAATCGTCGCGGCTGAGTGGTCGGGAATCCGCACGAGCAGGGGCAGGCGACTCGCGCGGGCCGCTAACATCATCAAGTCGATGGCAGCGCGGTCGAACGGCGCGTGCTCCGCATCGACGACCGCAAAGTCCAGGTTGGTTGTCCCCAGAATCTCCACGATGTGTGGGGACGTGGTTTTGATGAAGGTGCCGATTTGTGGTGGCGCGGGTTGAGTCATGTTCGTGCGATGTCCTCATCAGTGAAGTCGGAATCGGGGTGAGTAAAAACTCGCCCCGGCTCCCACCTTCCGGTTTTCGGTATCGTGCCCCGATCGCTCCAGAGTCACGCCCTCGGTGCCCTCAGCCGTATGCTGGACACGCTGGGAAGCGGATTCTGAAATAATGAGCGTGAGGCTAGCTTGTTCGTTTCGGGTCGTGGCCTACCCGCCGGTCTGGCCGCGGTCATCAACGTAACCGCCAACGCGCCTGCCAGTGCGAGAAGATCCACTGTTGTCAGTGCACGCGTCATGACCTGAAATAGTGGCACGAGTGTTCTCTCGACCAGGTGTTGGCGATTCGTTGACCCCGTGCCACTGAGGATGCAGCAGGAAAGTGCTCGGCTCAAGCCGAAGTTTTCCACTTTCCGCTAGGAGGAAAATCTGACCGGATGCGTGTTGGCATCGCTGCCATATCTGTCGGGTCAGATGAGGTGCTGGGCCGAGCTGAGCACGCGAGCTGGCAGACTCAACCTTCACGCTGACGCGCCGTCGTTCTGGCAACCAGGGATTAGGCACGACGAGTCACGCCCGCCCACAACGAGCAGGGGGATGGCCGCGCGAATTTCGCATTGCGGAAACGTTTCTTGCTGATGCGGGTCAAAGTGCTGTGTCGTGCCGCATGCCATACTTATCGGCAGCTTGTTCAGTTTTCGTTTCGTTTGTTTAGTCGGAGCCGCCGTGACTACCTCTCAACCCGTCCGGGCCGTTGTCCGAGCTATCAACCTCTTGAAGGCGTTGAATCGACAGCCGATCTCTACGTTAGATGCTCTCCATACGGCAACTGGAATCCCGAAGTCTTCGATCGTGCGCCTATTGCGCACCCTCGAAAGTCAGGGGCTAGTGCGGCATGCGCCCCAACATGGGGCTTATTATCTGACGTCGGCGGTGAAGCTGTTGTCTTCCGGATATCACAGCGAACCAAAAATCGTCGAAGCGGCCGCGGAGCCTATGGATGCGTTGACGCTGCGAATCAAGTGGCCCTTGGCGATTGCGGTGCCGGCCGACCATGCCGTGTATGTGCGCTATAGCACTATTCCCATTTCCCCGCTTTCGTTCTTGCACTCGTCTCTTGATATGCGGCTGAGTTTAGTCAGCCGTGCCCTGGGCCGTGCGTATCTCGCTTTTTGCGACGATGACGAGCGCGATGTAAACCTCAAGGCATTACAGAACTCGCCGGAACCCGAGGACGCGCCCGCGCGAAACCCGGAAGCGGTGTTACGCATGCTGGATCTTGTTCGGGCCCGCGGATACGCGACCCGCGACCCGCAGGTGCGGCCGATTTCGGGAACGCTGGCGGTGCCGGTCATGGCGGACGGAAGAGTGGTGGCGACTGTAGGCATGACCTACTTTTCATCGGTGCTGAATGACATCACGGCCGTAGAGAATCACCTTGAAGACCTTCAGCAACTAAGTAAGGAAATCTCCGCCCGCTTGCAGGTGCTTGAGCAGCCCGATGCTCCCGCGCAGCAGCTGCCCGCAATCTTCTCGGAACCCGTCGCTGAGGCCATGGATTGTTGAATGTACTCCTCTTGCCGGGATGAAAACCCGATATGCGGCGCGAGGGCGCGCTGCCGTTGCCCTGCCGTCGTGCCGCTCGCGTGAACGATAAAATGATGAGATCGCAGCCGGGTGGCGTTATAATTTCCACTGAGCTCGAAAGCGAGTACCGCCAAGCGGGTGTAGTTCAATGGTAGAACGGCAGCTTCCCAAGCTGCATGCGAGGGTTCGATTCCCTTCACCCGCTCCAACCTCTTCAATGGATCAGACCGCCCAGGACGAGCGCTGCTAACAGGGCAAAAATAACGGTAGCTAGCACGGAACGTCGAAACGCAGCACGAACGGCAGCAATGAGCAGCAACACACCTGCTGCCAGCCACAGGTAGTTGAACAGAGACGGACTCATGCCCAGGGCGCCCGCCAAACCGAGGAAAAAGGCGTCAAGGGCCGAGCCGATGCTAGAGAAAAGCCCTTGCAAGGCATCAATAATCAACTTGATGAGTTGGCCGAGCGAGCTGCCTAGCCAGCGAAAAAATCCGTCCATCTACAGGTCTCCGAAAAGCCTCATTGCGAAACAGCGCAAAGCCAATGGCCGGCGTGCTCGTGTTCGCGGCGTAGCGTGACGGTTGGTAGTGTAACGGCGGACCCACCCCGTGCCTGGTCCATGGCATCAGCGACCGTTGATCTCCCACATCACCTCAACCCCTTTGGCTTCTGATTTGCGGAGTAGGTCGAGTAGGGGGTAGGCGCGTTGTCGCAGAGCGACGTGCTCTTTGGCCTTTTCCGCTTGTGCCGGGTCGTCTTCATCGAACTGAGGTTCACGTGTCTGACTGATGGCGCGCTCTATGCCTTCAATCGCGGCAGGTAATTGTTCGGGCGTGAACACGCCTCGGTCTTGTTGAAGTGTTTCACGGCTTTTGCCAGCGGCCTCCATCAGCGGCAAGGCATGCTGTCCCAACATAATGAGCTCGCCGGTGGCCTTGGTGCGAAACGTGACAATCATGCGTTCCTCTTCGGTCGTTACGGTACGGGGAGGGTCAACGTCAGGGGCGGTGCGACGCGAAACCCGTGCCCACATCGCCTTCCTTTGGCAGCACCCATTCTTTGCCCCGCCTGTACGTGATTTTGACAGGGCGACGGAGCACACCAAGTGCATTCGCAAGGCGGCTTCCAGCTGCCATGATAGTCGCTTTATTGCGGCAGTTTCTTTGCCTGAGCCGTCGGCGCATGGTTCCCGAGTGAGCCGCATTACCCGAAATTGGTTCAAGGCGGCCGTGTTCTATCCCGTGCGTGCGTGAAGCAACAGGATGCAGAGTTCATTTCCAAGGTGGTTCCCGCCTCAGGTGTCGCGTCGTCACACCCTCGCGAACAGGCAAGGGGCACGGCGTCAGGCACTTGTCGTTGCGCTTGTCGTGGTCGCGGCCTTGCCATGGCCGTCGTTTGCGGGTGACACGGGCGATTCGTTGAGCTGTGGGCCAGTCAAAACCGGAGCACCTTGCCCCTCCGACGGGCCTGCAACCATGTGGCTGGGAAGCGGGCCCGCTCTCGGCGTAGGCAATCCCGTTAACGTGGCGACCGGAAATAAATACCAACGGGAAGTCGATTTGCCGGCGCTGGGAGGTGATCTGGGATTGGAGGTGGTGCGCCACTATAACTCAGCAGATCGTCGTGACAATGGGTTGGGAGTGGGTTGGACATTGTCCTATGACACCCGTCTGTATCGCATGGGGCACCGAATTCAAATCCTGCAAGCCGACGGGTCGCGGGTTTCTTTTCAGGTAACACCGGGCGCGGACTCGTGCGTTGCCGAGCACCCCTCTCATGGCAGCTTACGCATTGTCGACGCGGTCGCTGGTGCCTCCGTGGGCAGCTACGCAGACGCGTCGGAAGGCGTGGAGAGTTTGCCGAGGCTAACCACAGCAAACCTGCGTGTAAGCCATAGTGACGACGGCATAGCTGAACATAGGCACTTGTTTAATGAACCGACAAGCAACCGAGTTGCCCCAGGAAAAAATCAGTTGCCGTCATTTGATCCCTCATTTTATATCTGGACCTGGTCGAACGGCAGGGTCCTGACGTTTGACCAGGCGGGGCGCTTAGTGTCGATCCAGTTTGCAAGCGGGGAACGAATATCGATTCATCGTGGGCGCGTGCCAGGGCGTTCAGACTTTCGCCGTGTGCTCAGAGTCACAGGATCGCACAATAGTGGCCTGAATTTCGAGTATGACGATGAGGGTGTTATCGCCGCGCATACCGCGTTGGGCACGATTCGCTATGTCTACACCCACGGTCGACGCTTGCGAGGTGTCGTATGGCCTTGGGGCGTAGCGCGCGTCTATTTGTATGAGGCTGCCTACCAAAGTGGCAGCGCTGCCGCGCCCGGAAAAGGGGGTGCGCAACACGTTGTAGCTGGGTCGCAGCTCACCGGGATCGCCGTTGTCGATGCAGACGGTCAGGTGCAGCGAACAAACGCGTGGGCGTACGATGACTCTAGGCGCGTGATCGTCGCAACCCGGGGTGACCACGATACACAGCGGGGCAGGATCGAGTTCTCATACTCGGCCGAGTCGTCGGCGGGTGTCGCTCGCACTGTGGTGCGCGGCGCTAATGGTGAAGAGAAAGTCTTTGACGTCGTTACCCTAGGCGGGTTTCATCGTGTGGCGAGGTTTCAGTCCAAAGACTGCTCGGATTGTCCATCCACCGTCAGCAAGGCGCGCTTCGACCAACATGGGCAGCTTACGCAGGCGGGGACGCTGAAAGTCGTGCGAGACGACGCCGGCCGGGTGACAACGATAACCGATGGTGACGCCACCACTCACATTGCATGGCACAAGTCTAGTTATTTACCTGTCCGGATTGATCGCCCCTCGGTAGTTCCCGGGCGACGTCACATTATCGAACTCAACTGGTTACCGGTGGATGCTCGGCATCGACACGGTGCGGCAACCACACACCTATTAGCCGGTATTCGGGAGCAAGGCTGGCGCCCACATTGGGCGAATACCCCGAAGGCAAGCATATCTTCACCGGCACAAGTGCCGCACGGCGGTGATCCCAGCGACGGGGGGCGAACCGCGCGGTTGTCACAACGGGCGGACGTACCACCCGGTATGGCCCAGCCCGTCGAGCGACACATACAACTGCATTGGCAGTCGGATTCGGCAGGCGTGATGCGGCCGTATCTGCACACTCGGGTGGGCTTGATTCCGCACCGCCATGTTGAGGCGGCAAAGCATGATGCGGCCTGGGAAGGTCTTTCGATTGTTCAAGATGATCTTGCACATGTGTTGGGGTGGGCCTCCACGGCCACGGGTCTGGAGCGACGTGGATTGGACGGCTGGGGACGGGTAGCATGGCGACGGTTCGCGGACGGCACCGTTTGGCGTTATGCATACGCCGATAGCGTAACGACGCTCGGAGACGACACCGACGTCTTGGTGGGCGACAGCAACGAGGCAGAAGGAAGGTGGGTATCGTTATGTCGTAATGAGCGTGCAAGACGCGTGGCTCGCTTCGTTAAGCCTCAAGGCGATCAGAACCGGATGGGTCGTTTGCGATCGTCAAAGCTTGTGAAGCCGCAATGGGGCAAGATCAGCGTTGGACGCAATGTCGTTATAAACAGTGGGTGGCCCGTCGGCTTCAATGAAGCTGACAACAAAGAGGGTACAAATGAACGGGTAAAGGATACCAGCGCAGCAGCAGTCAATGCCGGCCGGGGTCATTTCAACTTCAACATTCGGTCGATAACGATGTCAACCCCGAAAGGGGAGTGGCGCCGCATTGTGACCGACCGGATACACGATGAAGCGCTCGTCATTGAAAGCAAATTCGAGCAGCAGCTTCGGGTGTACGGTCGCCACGGTCAGCTGCAATATGTGTGGGTGTGCCGACCAAGAACTCCCGGTCATATGCTTTCAAGCCAACCCGAGGTGCTCTCGTATGAAGAAGGCTTTGTACATGACGAGCTGGGGCGTCTGGTTCTGCATGTTTTGCCCGAGGGCGGCGCAGTCCACTACGGGTGGAGCGACTCTGGAAGCTTAATGCATATCGTCTGGCAAGATGTGCGCGGCGTCCTGCATCCTGTCATACGCGCTGAAACGAGCGGCTATCGGTACGGGAACGGAGTGCAGGCAAAGGGGGTGACGCGCGATGGCTGGTTGGTGGCCATGGCGCATTTTTTTGGGAACAGGCCGATTTGGGGGCAGCGCTTGGAATACGATGACTCGGGGCGCGTCCGCGCGGAAGTCCATGTCACGGAAAACCAAACCACGCAAGTCGCTTACGCCTACGATACGAGCTCCCGCTTAGTGGCGGCGCGTATGCACCACGGTATGCCTGGCGGGAGTGAAATCCCTGCTGGCCCTCACCTGTGGTGGTGGGCATGGAAACGAAGCGGCGCTTTGCGCGCTCACGCAGTGGATGGGGTTACGCAGCCCTCATCATCGATCGCACGCAACGAGGCCGGCCTGCCGCAGACCATAGCCGAGCGCCGGCTCGAATATGGGCCCGCCCGCCGTCTCGCCGGTGTGGTGGCCAATGATCACCTACTGGCTCGTTATTGGCACAACGCTTTTGGTGAACGCATCGTGCGCTATGCAGGAGGCGTGTACGAGCAATATCTCTATGTTCAGCAACAACGAGCAGCCAAATGGGCAGCTGAGCAAGACGAGAGTGGCATCGTGCAACGTTACCTCTATGCGGGAAACGTGCCGGTTGCGGTCATCGAGTATCAACGTCCCCAACCCCTGGTGCGTCCGCTTGAGCGCTGGGCCGCACGCGCGCTCACCGATTTAGTTCTCGGCCCGGGTCAGGTTTCGACGCAAGCTGAACTTTACTTCGTGCACGCAGACGCCATCGGTTTGCCGCGCGCGGTTACCGACCAAGACCGACGCCTTCGTTGGGCTGCTGATTTCACGCCATTTGGTCACGCCCTTCGCATCCGGGGTGATCTGCAATTCAATTTGCGTTATCCGGGGCAGTGGTTCGATGCGGCAACGGGTTGGCACGATAACTATCTGCGTACGTACGACCCCACCCATGGCCACTTCTTGGAGCCCGACCCGCTTGGCCCCACATCGGTGTTACACCACATGGCAACGTTGCCCGGTGCGCGCTTTCCTGCGACTTCGCCCTATGGCTATGCGGCTCAACAGCCACGACGCTACGCCGACCCTTCTGGTTTATTACTGTTCGCCTTCGACGGGACACGGCAGGACTTCACCACGGGGGGCAATGTGATGCGGATGGCGCTTTTGTATCGTGATCCGGCGCTGCACGGTTCTAACTTGCCCGAGGCTTATTATCATGCGGGGCCCGGCGAGCCAGGGCGAGCAAGCCTCGACGCTATGACAGCAGGGTCGGCGGAGACCATCCTGGACGAGCAATGGCAACGGCTACTGAATCATCTGGCAGCCTTGCAAACCGGTGGTGAGCGCATCAGCATCGATTTGTTAGGATATTCACGCGGCGCTGCATTGGCCCGACATTTCGGCAACATGCTTGCCGATAACGTTCGGCTCAATCGATTCTGGCATTGGGATCAGACAGCAGGGGCCGTTACCGCGTGCGTCGATCTTCGCTTCATGGGATTGTTCGATACC
>CAZMVM010000049.1:0-6313 GCA_964569785.1 uncultured Pigmentiphaga sp.
GAGCAGGGCGCGGGCAATGGCCAGCATTTGTTGCTCCCCCCCGGACAGGGTGCGCGCCGATTGCTGACGCCGTTCGCGCAATCGTGGAAAAAGCTCGTACACGCGGGGTAGATCCCAGCGGCCCTGTTTGGGGCGAGCCGTGGCCACGAGGTTCTCTTCGACGGTTAGCGAACCAAACACGCGTCGACCTTCTGGCACCAACCCGATCCCGCGCCGTGCAATGTGATTGGGCGCCAACCCGCGCAGGCTTTGGCCCTCGAAGACGACATCGCCAGCGCGCACTGGCAACAGACCCATGATGGTTTTGACCGTAGTTGATTTCCCCATTCCGTTGCGGCCGATCAAAGACACCATTTGCTGCGACTCGATTGCGAGCGTCACCCCCGCCAGCACGCGACTATTTTCATAGCCGGCCTCCACGTTTTGCAGCTTGAGCATCAGTCTGTATCTCCTAGATAGGCCAGGCGTACCTCGCGGCTTTTGCGCACTTCATCGGGCGTGCCGGTGAAGATGGTTTCTCCATAAACTAATACCGTTATGCGATCGGCCAAGGTGAAGACTGCATCCATATCATGCTCGACGAGCAAAATGGCGTAATTGCCCTTGAGCTGGGATAGCAGGTGCGTCATGCGTATGGACTCTTCTGTGCCCATTCCGGCCATGGGCTCATCGAGTAGCAGCACAGGCGCCTCCAGCGCTAAAGCCATGGCCAGCTCGAGTTGGCGTTTTTCTCCATGAGCAAGTTCGCTCACCGGTACCTCGCTACGTTCGGCCAAACCCACCCGTCCGAGGTAGGCTCGGGCGGGCTCTTGCAACGCAGGGTCGCGCCAGGCGTTTCGCCACAGGTTGTAACGCCCTTCCGAGCGCGCCAGAATCGCCATGGCAACGTTACTGGCTGCGGTGAAATCGGGATACAGCTGGCTAATCTGGAACGACCGTGCGAGGCCCGCGGCGGGCCGGCTATACGCCGGCATTCGGGTAATATCACGCCCGTCTAGATAAATGCTGCCTGCATCGGGCATCAGCTCGCCACTAATTTGTGCCAACAAGGTTGTTTTGCCCGCGCCATTCGGCCCGATGAGGGCGTGCAGTTCGCCATGATGTACCGACAGGTTGACGTTGCGGGTGGCCTGGACGGCGCCGAATGACTTTTGTAAACCCTGAATGACGAGCTTGGGCGGTGCGGCTTTGTCACCGCTGACGGCGGAGCTCAACGGAACGGACGCGCTGCTGCCTGCCGCTGTTTCAGACGACGCTTGAGTTGCTGTGGCAGCTTGTGCTGTTTCCTCGTGCGCCGGATGCGTCGGGGTATGCGAGTTAGTCACGATGCGTGTCTCCTGCGATCAAACCGTAGAGCCCGCGTTTGCCGAACAGTACGACCAGAACCAGAATCGGGCCGAGAATGAGCATCCAATGCTCGGTAAGCCCTGTAAGAGTCTGCTCTAGCCCAAGAAACACCGTGGCGCCCAGCACCGGCCCGTACAAGGTTCCCAGGCCTCCCAGGATGACCATGGCCATCAGTTCACCCGACTTTTGCCAGGCGGTCATGTCGGGACTTACAAACAAAGCATAGTTGGCCCATAACACGCCGGCGAGACCTGTTCCCGCGGCTGAAATAACAAACGCGGTGAGCCGGTAGCGCAAGGGCGGAATGCCCAGCGAGACACTACGGCGCTCGTTTTGCTTGAGGCTACGCAGAGCCAGCCCGAAACGCGAATCGACAATGCGTCGACATAAGTAAATCCATGCCACCATGATCGCCACGCAGAGGTAATAGAACGTGGTGGTGTCTTGCAGGTTAAGGCCTGGCAGGGTGTTGCGTTGATCAATGGCCAGGCCATCATCACCGCCATATATCATGAGCCCTACGAGAATGAAGTAGATCATTTGGCCAAACGCCAAGGTGATCATGATGAACTGTACGCCCGAGGTGCGTAACGACAAGTAGCCGATGATCAACCCTAGTAGCGCGCAGGCGAGCATGGCCAGCGGCCACATCACCAGCGCCTGATTGCTGCCTTCCCAGCCCAGTATGCCTCCGTCCTGCACCATGTGAAACGACACGACGCCGATGACGTATCCACCCAAACCAAAGAAGGCCGCATGGCCGAAACTGACCATCGCTCCGTAGCCCAGCACCAGGTCGAGGCTGACCGCAGCAATGGCGTAAATGACGAGACGGGTGAAAAGATTGATCAGGTAGGGCTCGTTCAGACCCGCCGCAATGGTGGGTATCAATACAAACAGAAGCAGGCCTATTGCGTTAACAATGATTCTTCGTGTCATAGTGGGTTATGCGTTTTGTGTCGGCAAAAGGCCGCGGGGACGGAATAACAACACCAGTGCCATAAGAATGTAGACGCTTGCCGACACCAGGCCCGAGCTCAAGCTATCGCTGATCTGAGGTGGAAAGAGCTGGGACATCCAGATGGGAATGTAGGCGCGGCCCAGGGCATCGGCCATGCCAATGAGCAGAGCGCCCACCAGGGCGCCGCGTACTGAGCCCAGCCCGCCAACGACGATGACGACCAATGCGGTGATAAGTACGCGTTCGCCCATACCGATTTCAACGGCTAACAAAGGCGCGGCCATCACGCCGGCGAATCCGCACAAGACTGCTCCTAGGGTAAAGACCAGCGTAAATAACCGCTGAATGTTGATTCCCAGGGCATCGACCATTTCGCGGTCGTCGGCTCCCGCACGTACTAACATGCCCACCCGTGTTCGACTAATGAGTAGCCAAAGTCCGATCGCGATCACCGCCCCCACGGCGATGAAGGCCAGACGCATCACGGGGTAGTGCAGTCCTGGCAGCAGTTGAACCGACCCTGCCAGAAACCGGGGGATATCCATAAATGGCGGGCTGCGGCCAAAAACAATGGTGACCAGTTCGTTGGTAAAAAGGATCAATCCAAGCGTCGCCAACACCTGGTCGAGATGGTCACGTCGGTAGAGATGCCGGATGACGAGTAGCTCAACGATGAAGCCGTAGAGCCCGGCGCCAATAACAGCAGCGACCGCCGCTGCAAAAAATGACCCGGTACTGGCGCTGGCGGCCGCCGCACAGAACGCCCCTACCATATAAAACGAACCATGGGTGAGGTTGATGACGTTCATAATGCCAAATACCAGGGTTAGCCCGGCTGCGAGCAAGAACAGTAGGGCGCTGTACTGCAGGCCATTGAGCACCTGTTCGAGAAACATCAGCATGGTGTGGCGATACTCCCGGCGCGCCTCCGCCTTAATAACGTGCGGATCGCGCATGTGCAAAGGATCTGGTTAGATCAACACACGGTTATCACCCGGCGGCTCGGCTATTGGTGGTGCAACCGTGTGTTGTAGTGCGACTTACCCGTTGACTGATCACGCCGCCCGCGTTTGCGACCGTGGCGAAAGGTACGCCCACAGCTGGGCCGGAGTTCGCCTTGTGGTGAGTCCGTTTGCCGCTCGACTGCGGCGCTGATAAGGGGCCGCAATGCCATTGAGCCATGCACCACCACAGCTTTTCATGGCGCGGTTGCCAAGCCTACGAGCGCCGCAACCGAGCAGAAACAGTCGAGGGCATGCGGCGAACGCCCTGTCGCATTGGCCAGGTGGGTTTGCCTAAGCCGGTCGCGTGGGTCAGGGTCTATCTGATGTACAACTACAACGAGCAATCCTTGCCGTGGGGATCAGAGTGATCGTTGGCGATGACCTTGATGGTCTTGTAATCAAGCTCGCCCTTCTCGTTAGGTTCGATATGCAGTAAGTACCAATCCTGAATCGGATGCTGATTGTTTGCGAACTGGAACTTGCCCCGCACCGAGGGGAAGTCTGCCTTGCGTAAGGCAGCTTTGAATTCATCCATGCGGCCTTCGATATCACCGTCTACGGCCTTGAGCGCGGAGCCAATCAGCCGTGCGGTGTCATATGAGGTGGCTGCATAGTCAGTTGGGATGCGGTTGTAGGTTTTGACGAACTCCTCAACGAACTGCTTGTTCTCGGGGTTATCGAGGTCGGCGCTCCAGAGCGCTACCGCGTAGTAGCCCTTGCCAGCTTCACCCGTGGCCGCCAGCATGCGACGATCCATGGAATACACCGGAGTAATCATGGGGATGGTTTCCGACAGCCCCGAATTGGCGAATTGCTTCGCCAGGTTGATACCCGCACCACCGGGGTGAAACTGGAAAATGGCATCGGGGTTCAAAGAGCGAATACGTGCGAGCTCAACGGAAAAGTCGGATTGATCAAGCTTGGTGTAAATTTCGGCAAGAATATCGCCATTGTAGGTGCGTTTAAAGCCCGCTAGAGCATCCCGCCCGGCCTGGTAGTTGGGCGCCATGATAACCATGCGCTTGTAGCCGAGCTCGTTGGCAGCAATACCGGCGGTGTCACTGTAGGAATCGTTTTGAAAGGCGACTGCAAAATAGTTGGCATTGCAATTCTTGCCCGCGAAGTTGGAAGGCCCCGCGTTATTGCTAACATACACTCCACCCGCATTGATGACGGTTGGAGCCACCGCAGTTAGTACATTGGAAAAGTTGATTCCGGTAAACAGTCGAACGCCATTTTGTACCATCTTTTCGGCAATTTGCTTCGCGTTGGCGGGTTTCAAGGCGTCGTCTTCAACGGTGACCTTGACAGGAATTCCGCCCAGCTTGCCTCCTTCCTGGCGCACCGCCAGTAGAAAGCCGTCGCGCTCGTCTTCGCCGATATAGCCCGCAGGGGTAGAAAGTGTTGTGATAAACCCGATCTCCACGGGCTGCGGCGCAGCCAGGGCAGGCGCAGTCAGGGCAATTCCTGCCGCGGCCAAGGCGGAATAAGCCAAGTGTTTCATACAAAGTCTCCTCAGCATATTGTTGGAGTTTGTCAAGCGCCGCGGCTGGTGCGAGATCCTAGCGCGGCCGGTCGAGATATGCCTTCTACATGTATGGTAACGCTTGAATACCGATTAGGCGACGCCATTTACCCCTACTCGATAACCGGCTGATGGCCGTCGTTTTCGGTGTAGGCCTCTTCCTGGTACAGGCTCAGGGCTCGCATGACCGGCAGGTCGTTGAAGCTGAACAGGCAGGCATCTTCGGTTTCAGACAAGTTGGCATGTTCGTGCAGACACCAGGAAGGAACTACGAAAATGTCTTTTTCCTGCCAATCGTAGCGCTTGCCCGCGATGACGGAATAGCCTCGTCCTTTGGCTACCTGGTAAACGAACGAACCTGTGTGGCGATGTGCTTGCGTGCGTTGGCCGGGGCGCAAGAGCTGCATCGTGGCGCCTATGGTGGGCATGACGGGGCCGCCAGTGAGCGGGTTGACGTACTCCATGATGATGCCATCGTAGGGTGAGCCGTCATAATGACGCTCTGCGTTCAGCAAGGCTTCGTAAGTGGGTTCCCACGGATACTTCAACATGGGCGAGTAAGGCTTTTTCCAGTTTTCTCTTAGAAACGTGGGCTGGAGAAAGCCACCTCCATAAGCAGCATAAGAGCTATCGATGGGCGCCGTGACCGGCTGTTCAAGATTGGGATGTACCGCATAAAAGTTGGCATCCAATGCATTCACCAAGGGGATGTCGAGCCCATCCTGCCACACGCACTGGGTACCGTCTGGGTCAACCCCATGTTCGTGCCACGTACCCACGGGGGTGAGCACGAAGTCGCGCGCGCCTAGCGTCATCTTCTCGCCATCCACAATGGTGAACGCGCCCGAGCCCTCCATTATGAAGCGCAGCGCACTGGCGGCGTGCTTGTGGGCCGATGCGCGTTCGCCGGGGCTCATGATTTGCAGGCCGGTGTACAGCAGCCCCACCGCTGCGCTCACATCGCGCCGCCCGGGGTTGACCAGCATGACCACACGTCGGCCCGCATCTTCAGGGCGGACCAGCTCTGCGGCACGCGCAACCAGCGGCCGTAGTTCGTGATAGCGCCATAAAACAGGTGTAGAAGCGGGTTGGGGGAACCAAGGCTCGATCGCATTAGCGACGGTCCAGAGCGCTCCCGCCTCAAGGCGCTCCAGTTCATCGTAGTACGCCTTGAGTTCGGGCGTGTCGGCCACATTCGCGCGGCCGGGAATGTCTTCGCGCATGGCTGTCTCCAATCGGCGCTCGCAGCGCCGTGCCGAATAGAATGAATTTGTAGTCGTGGCAGGTGAATGTGCACTGTATCCTAGCCAGGGGGGCAATGCTGCGACTATCGACGTGCTCGCGACAAAAGGCGCGGCTCGTATTCCAGCGCGGCTGGCGATCGTAGGGCACACCTCCTTTTTCGTTCAATATCATACTCGCCCAGGGCGTCGTGTTGCGCGGGTGTCTCAGCATAGCGCCGCGGGTTTGCGGCTT
>CAZMVM010000049.1:6323-20221 GCA_964569785.1 uncultured Pigmentiphaga sp.
CACGTGGCGTGGGATGCGCAAGGGCCCCCAGGCAAGAACAGGCGCAGGCAACAGGATCTGACCAGCGTTCCCCTGCTACTTGCGCTTGAAGGTGCCCAGCCCGTGTACTTCGAAATGTTCGAGGTGTAATGCGTGAATGGCCCCAGTCTCGTTGGGTTGAAAGCTTGCCTTGAGGCGAGAGCCGGGAGGCGCATTTTCCCCATGAGGTTCAAAGACGAACACATTGCCGTCCCAGTGCTGTAACGGATATTCCAACCGGGCGGGCCCTAAGGTCAGTACCAGCTGGCCGCGGTGCTGCTCAACCTGAGCCGCCCCGAAGTAAGCATTGACGTAGGTTCCAATGTACTCGTGCGCTGGCAACGCGGGGTCAGGCTCTTGGGGCGGCAGCTTGTGGGCGAGCGCGCCGAGTGGCTCATATAAAGCGCCCATCAGGGCACTATACGCGTCGAGCCAGTCACGGGTGGGTTGGCCTAGGGTGACGCGTTCAGCGAACTCGGTGGCAATGGCTTCTGCGGCTCCCGTAGGGGACGAATTGGTCAAGACGATGATGCCGACGCCGGCCGCCGGAACGAGAGTGAAGGCTGTGCTGGCTCCTAGCAGGAAGGCGCCCGAATGACTCAGGAAGGTGCGGCCCGCTGCATCGACACCCACGTTGAAACCATAGCCATAAAAGCTCGCACGGCTGCGCGCATTGGAAGGAGGTGATGTCACCATTTGTGGTGATATGGCCGGTAACAGTGCATTGCTTGGGGTGATCTCCCTGCCATTTGCCCGTCCATTGTTCAGCACAAGGGCCATCCAGCGCGCCATGTCGTGGGCGCTCGAGCTGACTCCACCCGCGGGCGATTGCGCATCGGGTCGCCGCTGATACAGTGGCTTGAAGCCTCCTTCCACCTTCACTTGACACCACGCGCGGTTCGCACGCGCCTCGAAGTCTACATGGCGTGAGCTCGTACCCGTCATGCCAAGGGGGCGGTACAAGACAGCTTCCGAAAGAGCCGCCCAATCCATACCGGCAGCAGCGGCTACTGCTTCGGCTGCCGCTGTCAGACCGAAGTTGGTGTAGGCATAGGAGGCACGAAAGGGTTGCAGCGGGAGTTCGTGCAAGCGTTCCAGAACTTCCTGGCGGCTGTACCCCAAATCTTCCAGTTCGTCTCCGGCGTGGTCCGGTAGCCCGGAGCGGTGCGAGTACAAGTCGCCCAGCGTAACGTGCTTGGAGACCCATTCGTCATTCAACCGGAACCAAGGCAGATATTGCTGTATGGAGTATCCCAGGTGATGCGGCTTTTGCCTACTTGGTGCGCAACAACGGTCGCGCCCACGGACTTCGACACTGAGGCAAGTTGAAAAACGGTATCGGCCGTGACGGGCAGCTCACTTTCCGTCGAACGAACGCCAACGCCCTTGGCGTAAACCGTCATGCCATCCCGGACGACTGCGACTGCCAGGCCAGGGACCTGTGTTCGTTGTTGCACGCTTTCGATGATGTCATCCAGTGCCGCGATAGCCTGCTCGATTTGCGCCGGCGGGATGGGCACTGCAGACGTTTCTGGGGGGGGCGTTTCCGTCTTCGGTGGTGCCGCCGCGCCCGCCGAGGATGTGAGCGCGAGGCAAAGCAGCACGCCTTTCAGCAGTAGGTTAGTGTGAGCCATGGGTGTCTCCCGTCGCACCTGGAATATTGGATGGGGTGAAATCGAAGGCGCTTTAGGACGAGCATAGCTCGTGATGTGCAAGCATGCAGATCTTTTAATTGACGGAAGGGCGGTGGCACTCAGGGGCAATAGCTCACTGGCCTGAGGGCCCTAGAGGCGCGTGTCTCCTCCACTCCGCGGCTTGTCGTCGTTATTATTAAGTACCAACGATTCCGTTATCTTCTTTCCATATCACAACCGTGGCAGAGCGGGGGCGTCCTCCTTCACGCTCCGGCCATTGTGAAAAGGCCAGCGGATCGTCTTGCGGCGCCACATCTGGCTTGCGCGGATGCTTGCCGTATTCGCCGGGGTGCTGCACATTAATGAACACATAACGCTGATCGGGTGTCCATGTAATGCCGGTAATTTCGCATCCCGACGGCCCGACGAGGAATCTGCGGATCTCTCCGCTTGCCGGATCGCCCACCAACATCTGGTTGTTACCCATCCCCGCAAAGGCATCCGCGTTCGAAAAGTTTCCGTCTGTCTGTATCCACAACCGGCCATCGGCGTCGAACGCAAGGCCGTCTGGACTATTGAACATATTGTCTTCATTGACGTTGGCGGAGCCGCGCTCCAAGCCCGTCGGGTTCACGGTGGGATTGCCGGCCAGAACAAACAGGTCCCACTCGAAAGTGAGCGCAGTCGGATCGTTGCCTTCCTCGCGCCACCGAATGATTTGTCCATACACATTTTTGGCGCGCGGATTGGCATCATTGACGTTATCAGCAGTACGGCTGCTGTTGTTGGTCAATGTCGCATACACCTCACGGGTTTCCGGATGGGTGGTGATCCATTCGGGACGATCCATGGGGGTCGCCCCGACCGCGTCAGCAGCCAAGCGCGTGTTGATCAGCAATTCACCCTGGTCGGCAAACAGGTCGCCTAACTTGCGTCCGTCGGTTGTTGGAGTTTTCAGGTCGAGCAACACCCACTCGCCATGGCCTAGCATGTCGCCTTGAGTTGCTCCATCGTGAAAGCGCGCCACAAAGAGCTGGCCCGATTCCAAAAGTTGCAGGTTGGCCGCCCGATTATTCGGGTCGTAGCGCCCGGCGGAGACGAACTTATAAATGTAGTCGTTTGCCTGATCGTCGCCCATGTACACCACGACGCGTTGGTCAGGGGCAATGACCAGCGCGGCGTTTTCGTGTTTGAAGCGGCCCAGAGCGGTATGTTTGCGAGGTGTGGAAGAGGGGTCGAATGGATCGATCTCGACGATCCAGCCAAAGCGGTTCGATTCGTTGGGCTCTTTCACATAATCGAAGCGCTCATCGAAATCTTCCCAGTGATAGCCGGTATGCTGAGGACGAATCCCGTAGCGTTTTTGGGCGGGGGTGCGCTGGTCTGCACCCGCTAATGTACCGAAATAAGTATTGAAGTTTTCTTCGCAGGTCAGGTAGGTACCCCAAGGAGTGTAGCCGTTCCCGCAGTTGTTCAGAGTGCCGAGCACCTTGCGTCCGGTGGGGTCGCTGCTGGTGCGCAGGAGAGCATGTCCAGCGGCGGGACCGGCCAAGGTCATGGGTGAGTTCATGTGCAAACGGCGGTTGTAGTTGGATGGGATCACCACCTTCCACTCGCCCTTTTCTAGCCGTACATGCGCAACCGACACGCCATGCGCGTGTTGACCTTTACGTACGTGATCTGCTGTCCAGCCTTCCGCGCCGGGGACCACGCCACGGGGATAAAAGAACTCGTCGTTCAAGTATTCATGGTTCATCACCAACAGGCCTTCCGCTGGAGAACCCTTATCCAGGGGGAAGAAGTGCATGCCGTCGTGGTTGTCCCCAAATTGAAGAGCCTGCGCTGCCGCATCATTGCTCGCATCAGGTTGCCATGCCGGCGAATGGGGAAACAGTGGATCGCCCCAGCGGCAAATCACCTGGTAGCGGTAACCCTGCGGCACCAGAATCCGATCCCCCGTATCGGCTGGCACCGCCTTAAAACCGAGTAGGGTAGATGTTGTCGGTGCATCCGTGCCAGTTCTGGTCGTACCCGCAGCGGCCTCCCGCGTCAGGGCGGTCAGGCCGGGACTCATGAATCCAAATGCGCTAAGTCCTAAGCCAGCCTTCAGAAAGCCACGGCGTGTCGTGGCCCGACGGGCGACTTCGTTGAAGTGCGTGTTCTGGGTGGGGTTGGTGGGAATATCGTCGAAATCGTAGGCGCTCATCTTTTACCGGAACCCATTGAATTAACTGGTTCCCCAAGCGTAGATGAGGCGTATTGCGTAGAAATGACGAATCTATGACGGCCAGGTGACGCGCGGACAGCCGCGCGCGGCGACTGAGGCGGGCGACCGATTGGGGAGCCAGACCTGGAACGGTCTGACCCACACCGCAGCAACTTGGGGTGGCGTAGAGGTGGCTACTTAACCCATTGCCCTAGGAAGTATGACGCTCGTAGGTTACGAACGCGAACGACAAGCCGTTCTCTTCGAGCTGAGGATGGCGCTCAATCTCGTGCCAGGTGTCGGGCAGTGCAGGGAACCAGGTATCGCCTTCAATGTCGGCATCGATTTCCGTCGCCACGATACGCCGCGCGAGCGGTAGCGCGAGCCGGAAGATTTCCTCGCCGCCGATGACAAAGGCGACCTCCGTGTCACCCTCTTCACAAAGCGACATCGCTTCCTCTAGACTTGCGGCAATAGTTGCACCTTCGGCCTGGTAATCGGCAGAGCGCGTAAGCACGATATTCAGGCGTCCCGGCAGGGGGCGGCCCAACGATTCCCACGTTTTGCGGCCCATAATAATGGGCTTACCCATGGTCGTGCGCTTGAAATGGGCCAGGTCAGATGGCAAGCGCCAGGGAAGGGCGTTGTCGCGGCCAATGACGCGGTTGCGCGAATACGCAACAATAAGTGCCAGCTGCATTGTCATACGCTTACACGGCCACTTCGGCCTTGATATGAGGATGGCACTGGTAGTCGAGAATCTCGAAATCCTCGTACTCGTAATCGAAAAGCGTGGGCGGCTTGCGCTTGATATGCAAACGCGGATACGGATAAGGCGTGCGCATCAGCTGTAAATCCACTTGTTCTAAGTGGTTCAGGTAGAGATGGCAATCGCCGCCGGTCCAGATGAACTCGCCAACCTCCAGCCCGGTTTGCTGCGCCACCATGTGCGTCAGCAGAGAATAACTCGCGATATTGAACGGTACGCCGAGGAAGATGTCAGCGCTGCGTTGATACAGTTGGCACGATAAGCGTCCTTCAGCGACGTAAAACTGAAACATCACGTGGCAGGGCGGTAACGCCATTTCGGCCAGTTGCCCAACGTTCCAGGCCGACACCAGCAAACGGCGCGAATCGGGGTTGGTACGGATTTGTTCGACCACCTGAGCCAACTGGTCGATACTGCCGCCATCGGGGCTGGGCCACGAGCGCCACTGCACACCGTAGATAGGCCCCAGGCTCCCGTCGGGACGCGCCCATTCATTCCAGATGGAAACACCGCGCTCCTGCAGCCAGCGCACGTTATTGTCACCGCGCAAGAACCACAGCAATTCGAAGATGATGCTCTTGGTGTGCAGCTTCTTGGTCGTCACCAGAGGAAACCCTTGGGCCAGATCGAAACGCATTTGATAGCCGAATACTGAGAGCGTACCGGTCCCTGTTCGGTCAGTTTTGCGAACGCCGTGTCGGCGGACATGGCGCATAAGATCTTCGTACTGTTGCATGAGGTATATGCGAGTCATTAGCTGTGGACAGGGGGCTGGCCCGTTCGATGCGAGGCGGCGAAGCAATCGTGAGCCAGCGTATTCGCCGCTTTTCGAGGAGTGAACGTTGCAGGATTAGCCCTGGCTTACGCCACGCGGATCAGTCGTCACGGTTGCAGCCGGGTTGCCGTTGCGCCTATTGTAGTCCTCGATCCTATGCGAGAACTTACCGGGCATCCGTGTCGTCGCCTATCGATGATACAAGCGCAATGGCCGATGTGTTGGTTTGCATTTCCCGCGACACTCTTGAAACCTCGCGACCGCACCACCAAATTGCAGCGTCGTCATCACTATCGAGGCTCTATGTACACAACACTCATCCAAGCAAAAGAGCTTGCCGCATTAGGCGCCGACGATGTCATCATTTTCGATGTGCGACACGACCTGGCGCAGCCGGCGGCAGGCGTGCAAGCCCATCTTCAATCTCGTATACCGGGCGCGCGGTTTCTGTACGTTGATACCGATCTGTCGGGTACGCGCACATCGACGAATGGGCGCCACCCCTTGCCCGAGCGCGAAGCTTTTCATCAATTAATGGTCAATGCGGGAGTAGGCGCAGAGACGCAAGTTGTCGTGTACGACGCCCAGGATGGCTCCACTGCTGCACGGTTGTGGTGGATGCTGCGTTGGCTGGGGCACGAGGCCGTTGCCATCCTTGATGGCGGGTGGAGTGCTTGGCTTGCGGCAGGGATGCCCGTCGACGATGTTGCCTATGACGCCCTGCCGCCCTGGCCCGGCCCCGCGAGCAACCCGTTACCGCTGGGTGAACCGTTGAACGATACCGTTGACGCGGATTGCGTGCTCGCCAATCTTGAGAAAGAAGAGTTTATTGTGCTTGATGCGCGCGCTGCGGCACGTTACCGCGGTGAAATCGAACCGCTGGATCCGGTAGCGGGGCATATTCCGGGAGCTCTTAATCGCCCCTTTAGCGAGAATTTGCTCGAGGGACGGTTCAAACCGGCCGCCGCATTACGAGCGGAATTTGCCGAGCTATTGCAAGGCCGGCCGCCCCACGAAGTCGTTCATCAATGTGGTTCAGGCATTACGGCCTGTCATAACCTGTTTGCCATGGAGCATGCGGGGTTATCCGGGTCCCGGCTTTATCCAGGTTCGTGGAGTGAGTGGTGCAGCGACCCGCGGCGGCCAGTTGCGTAAGCGCCCAGGCAAGCTTGACGCAAGCGATATGGCTGGCGCCTGGCTGAGCGCCGGATGCATCGGCGGAGAGTGCGCCTAAACGTAGCGCACGCTGGCGCGGTCCGGTAGCATGCACGCTCAAACAGACGTCACGCTAATGACCACCATTAGTCGGATGTTGCGGTCATGCCAATCAAGGTCGAACGGGGAGAATTATGAACGACAAAGCGCCCAAGGATGCCCAGGGGATGTCTTTAGCAGCGAGTGCAGCAGAAGGCAGCGCCGCACTCGTCCAGCTGCCAGCACCTGAGCTTCGCCATTTTATGGATTTGACGGTAGAAGTATCAGAACCGATTGAAGTCGGCCAGACGCAACGCGGGCAACGTCGCCTGATACCTATTGTGGGCGGGTACGCACGCACCCGCGACTGGACGGCCAAGGTACTGCCAGGAGGAGCCGATTTTCAGCTAATCGCCACCGATAGCCTGGCCATTCTCGAGGCCAAGTACGTGTTGGAAACCGAAGCGGGTGATCGGATTTACGTTGAAAATCACGCCCTGCGTGGAGGGCCGCCCGAGCTCATCGCTCGTCTTGCACGCGGTGAGCCGGTCGACCCACAGCACATCTATTTCCGCTGTGTGCCGCAATTCGAGGTGGCAGCGCCCGAGCTGCAATGGTTAACGACGCGGGTATTTATTGGCACCGGGGCACGCTTTCCTGATCGTGTCGTACTAAGCATCTACGAAGTTGCGTGACGCCTTAGGTGGAGGTACTGGCCTTAGACGGTCCGTTGTGCCCGTGTTGCTCCTGAAAGAGGTTGATCAAGTGCTGACGCAACCAGCGGTTTGCCGGGTCGGCGTGGGCGCGGGCGCTCCAGTGCAGCGATACCGTAAATTGTTGCAGGGGAAGGGCGGGTTCTAGAATCACGTACCCGCCGCCAGCGGCAATTTCGCGCGCAATATTGCGCGGCATGATCACCGCGAGATCGGTGGCGCGCACAATGCCCGGGGCCACCAGAAAATGCGATGTTGCCATGCGCACCCGGTGCTCCAGCTTGAGAAGAGAAAGAATTCTCAACGTATCGGAATGCGAGCGCACCATAATGAACTCCAGGCGCGCCAGGCCTTTTACTCCGAGACGCTTACGGGCCAAGGGGTGACCTTCGCGCAGCAACACGATGTAGCGATCGTCGATCAGCGGGACATGACGCGTTTGCTCGATGGTAGGAAGAAATCCGATGGCTGCGTCGATTCTTCCTTCATCCAGGGCACTGACGATGTCACTGGACTCGAGCTGAAACGTCTCGAGACGCACATTGGGCGCATGGGTGGCCAAGCTGGATACCAAGGGAGGAATAAACGAGCTCTCACCGATATCGCTCATGTGCAAGCGGAAAGTACGCTGCGATTCCATCGGGTCGAACCCGATGGAATCACTCAACGCTGTTTGCAGCGACGCCAGTCCCGTCCGCACTGGCTCAGCCAGCTGAGTGGCCTTCGCGGTGGGCTGCACGCCCGCACCCGAGCGCACAAATAGTGGATCGCGGAGCAAAAGCCGCAGACGCGTGAGAGCATGGCTCACGGCAGGCTGTGTGAGCCCGAGTGATTCGGCTGCGCGGCTGACGTTCCGCGTGCGGTACACGGCATCGAAGACACGCAGCAAGTTCAGGTCAATATCATTAATATGCATGGCGTGCATAATACATAGTGCCACTATTGTATTGATTGCGGGCACGTAAACGCCCACACTTGCAGTCTGTCTCAAAATTTTTCAAGCGGTAGGGGCGATCATGGAAGTTTCTTTCCGCAAAGAAGTCGACTTGCTCCGCCTGGGTGAAGGAGAAACGTTTTACGGCGAGGGCATCCTCGCTATCACCAAGGCGTTATTGCAATCTGGGGTCGCTTACGTAGGTGGCTACCAAGGAGCACCTGTCTCACACCTGCTCGACGTGATGGTTCAAGCCAGCGACTACCTGGAAGAACTGGGCGTACACGTCGAAGCCTGTTCCAATGAAGCCTCCGCAGCGGCCATGCTAGGGGCCTCCATCAACTATCCCCTGCGGGGCGCAGTCACCTGGAAGTCGATTGTCGGAACCAACGTTGCCGCTGACGCACTCTCGAACCTGGCATCTCCTGGGGTGAAGGGCGGCGTGCTCATCGTGGTTGGTGAAGACTACGGTGAAGGGGCCAGTGTGGTGCAAGAGCGCACGCACGCGTACGCGCTAAAGTCCACCATGTTAATGCTGGACCCTCGGCCCGACCTCGCCAACATGGTGCGCATGGTAGAAGAGGCATTCAGGCTTTCAGAAACGTCTAACATGCCGGCGCTGTTCGAGTTGCGTATTCGTGCTTGCCATGTGCGCGGCAGCTTTGAATGTAAAGACAATCTGCCTCCGCCTGTATCTACGCGTCAGCTGCTCGATACCCCTGCCCAATTCGACTACGATCGACTGGCGCATCCGCCGGTGACCTTCAGGCACGAGAAGCTCAAGCTGGAAGAACGCATTCCGGCAGCCCGACGTTACATTGCCGAGCACAAGCTAAATGAGCACTTCGGAGACCCGAACGGTGACGTCGGCATCATTGTGCAGGGTGGCCTATACAACACGCTCATCCGCTCCCTGCAGCAATTTGGCGCTGCCGATGCCTTCGGCAACCCCGCTATTCCTACACTGGTGTTGAACGTCACCTTCCCGCTCGTGCCGGAAGAGGTCACAGCGTTCTGCGCGGGTAAGCGCGCGGTGCTGATTGTGGAAGAGGGCCACCCCGAGTACATCGAGCTCGACATCGCCACCATGTTGCGGCGCCAAGACCTCAATACGGTACTTCATGGCAAAGACATACTCCCTGCCGCGGGAGAAGTCACTGCCGAAGCTCTTGGCGCTGGTTTGGCCGACTTCCTCGAGCGTTATGGTAACCACCCCGGCGTTGCGGCAGGCCGCGCCTGGTTGCAAAGCACGCGGGAGCGTCGTGCGGCGGTCAGCCAACGACTCGAGCGTCCGCTGCCACCGCGTCCGCCCGGTTTCTGCGTTGGTTGTCCCGAGCGTCCCGTATTCGCCGCGTTAAAGCTCGCGCAAGAAGAAATGGGCCCGGTTCATGTGGCTGCCGATATCGGTTGCCATGCCTTGGGCACGTTCGAGCCGTTCTCCACGGGCAACTCTATTCTGGGCTACGGGATGAGCCTGGCCAGCCGCGCCGGTGTGTCACCCGTCATGTCGCGACGGGTACTGTCCATCATGGGCGATGGTGGTTTTTGGCACAACGGCCTATTAACCGGCGTGCAGTCGGCGCTCTTCAATAACGACGATGCCGTGCTGCTGATTTTCAAGAACGGATACACGTCTGCCACCGGAACCCAGGAAATCATCTCGACCCCCGACGAAGAAATTCGTGCCAATGCACCGAACAAGCAGCAAAGTCTGGTGCACAAGAACAAGACAATCGAGGAAACCCTGCGCGGCATGGGCGTGAAGTGGCTGCGTACGGTGCACACCTATCATGTCGACAAAGTACGCGAGACTTTGCTTGAGGCGTTCACCACCGATTTCAATGGCTTGAAAGTCATCGTGGCGGAAGGCGAATGCCAACTCGAACGTCAACGACGCGTGCGGCCTTGGGTCGCCAGCCTGTTGAAAGCTGGCAAGCGCGTCGTAAGGGTGAAGTATGGTGTCGACGAAGACGTGTGTACCGGAGACCACGCTTGTATCCGGCTGTCGGGCTGTCCCACGCTCACGCTAAAAGACAACCCCGATCCACTCAAGGTCGACCCGGTTGCCACGGTCATCGATGGTTGTGTCGGTTGCGGTCTGTGCGGTGAGAACGCCCATGCGGCCACCTTGTGTCCGTCGTTCTATCGCGCCGAGGTCGTTCAGAACCCGCGCTGGTACGAGCAGTTGCTACATAGTGTGCGCCAACGTCTGGTGCGTGCACTGCAGCCTGCTTGAGGAGTCAATCATGCAAGTGCAAGAGCAAGCATCCTTGCGACCCATCACCCTGCTGGTTTGCGCTTTGGGCGGAGAAGGCGGGGGCGTATTGGCCGAATGGATTATCCACACTGCAATCGCCGCGGGCTATCCGGCCCAAAGTACGGCGGTGCCCGGCGTGGCCCAGCGTACTGGCGCGACGACATACTATATCGAAGTATTCCCGCAACCCGAAAGCGAGCTCCAGGGCAAGCGTCCGGTCTTTGGCTTGAACCCCATTCCGGGTGCGCTGGACGCCTTAGTGTCGTCCGAGCTGCTTGAAACGGTACGGCAGATCAGCAATGGCTTCAGCACGCCTGATCGCACCCTGCTGATTACTTCGTCATCCCGTGCGCTGACGACATTAGAGCGCATGGAGCCAGGAGACGGCCGTTATCCCACCGAGCAGTTGCTGGATATCGTGCGTGAGAACAGCCGCGAGCACCACATTTTCGACATGGCGAAAACGGCGCAGGAGGCGGGCACCGTTATTAGCGCGGTGCTGCTGGGCGCAATTGCCGCAAGCGGATTGTTCCCGTTTTCGCGCGAGGCCTACGAAGCGACGGTCAAAGCCAGCGGTCGAGGTGTCGAGGCTAGTCTGCGCGGGTTCGCCAAGGCGTATGAAATTGTCGAGTCCTCGCGTCGCCAGGGCGAACTGGTGCAGCAAATATTGCAGCTCGACGAGCAATCTACATCAGCCGCGCCCACGTTGCCCTCCGACGTTGCGGCGCAGTTCCCTGAAGCGGTTCACGACGTACTTCGGCTTGCCTACGATCGATTGGTCGATTATCAAAACAAGGGCTACGCCCGCCTGTATGTCGAGCGCCTGAAAAAGGTGCTCGAAGCCGAGAAAAAGGCCGATCCCACGGGTACGCACGGTTATGCGACCACCCGGGAAGCCGCCCGTTATCTGGCCTTATGGATGGCCTTCGACGATGTCATTCGCGTTGCCCACCTGAAAAGCCGAGCGGCGCGGTATCAACGCGTGTTGCAGGAAGTGCGCGCTCAGCCCGATGACATCGTACGTGTCTACGACCATTTCAAGCCCGGGGTACCCGAATTCGCCGGATTGCTGCCCAAATCGTTAGCCCGCCCGCTCATGCGCTGGGACTCACGGCGTCAGCTAAAGGGGAAACGTCCTTGGGCCATGCCCTTGAAGATAGGTAGCCATTCCGTGTTCGGCATGCTCATGTTGCGCACCATGGCCGGCATGAAATCCTTGCGCAAGCTGGGGAGCCGGTACCAAAGCGAACAGGCCATGATCGAACGCTGGCTGAACGCTGTCGAGCGTGGAACGGTATTGAGTTGGCGTCTCGGGAACGAAATTGCCTTATGCGGGCGACTCATCAAAGGTTATGGCGAAACCAACGAGCGTGGGAAGGAGAACCTGCTTCATGTGCTCGACCACTTGGTGGAAGCCGACCGCTTCGAGGACCCCGAGCAGCGTGCTCAGGCAGTCGCTGACGTACGCAAAGCGGCCTTGGCAGATGCGGCAGGCAAAGACTTTGACGCCTCGCTGCAGCGTTATGGAGCGCCGGCAAGGCCGATGAAAGAAACACCCATCCGTTGGGTGAAGCGTGTTCCGGCAGCTCCGTCCAAGTAGTAAATGGGGTGGGGGCAGGGCCCGCACGTTTGCCGGGGGGTCTTGTCTCCGAACTCGTGTTCCATGGTTTGAGGGTGGTCTCACGACCGCCATAACAATAAGCCAGTTGCCGCGGTAACTGGCATTTGCAAAGGTGCACAAGGAGACCTTTCATGCAGAAACGCACACCCATTGGTTCGCGCCGTAGTTTTATGGCTTTAGCAGCTACTGCTGCCGTTGCATTTACCGCAGTGGGCGGTCAGCAAGCACTCGCGGCTGCCGATGACTGGCCCAACAAGCCCATTCGAATGGTTGTGAACTTCCCGCCCGGCGGTGCTGCCGACGTCATGGCCCGCGTCATTGGACAACCGCTGAGCGAAGCCCTGGGACAGCCTGTCGTCGTGGAAAACCGCGCCGGAGCCAACGGCATCATTGGCGCTGAAGCGGTCGTGCAGTCACCCGCCGATGGCTATACGTTCCTGTTTAGTTCGGGCGGGGTAGCGTCGGTGAACCCGCACCTCTACAAGATGAGCTTCGATCCGGCCAAGGATCTCACTCCCGTGGCAGCGGCTGCACGCATCCTGGTGTTTCTTGTCACCAACCCGAAAGTGCCTGTCAAAAACGTGGACGAGTTCATCGAATATGCCAAGAAAAACCCGGGCAAGCTCAGCTATGCCACTCCCGGTAACGGCAGCTCGCCTCACTTGGCGGCAGAAATGTTCAACGGGTTAGCCGGCGTCGATACCTTGCACGTGCCCTACCGTGGCGCGGCACCGGGCATGGTCGATCTCCTGGCAGGTCAGGTCGACTTTATGTTCGACCCAGGTATTGGTTTGCAACACGTCCGCGAGGGCAAGCTGAACATGCTTGCAGTGGGAAGCTTGGAGCGTTCGCCCTTGTTCCCCGACATACCCACGCTGGATGAAGCTGGCTTGAAGGGCTTTAACGCCGACTCGTGGTTTGGCATTTATGCCCCTGCAGGTGTCGATCCTGCCATCATCAAGCGTATGAACGAGGAAGTGAATAAAGCGCTTGCCATGCCAGCCGTAAGGCAACGCATTGAAGACCTGGGAGGGATTCCATCGCCCATGTCGCCTGAAGAGTTTGGCGCCAGCGCCAAGGCTGACTCCGAGCGTTACGGGGCGGTCATTCGCGAGCGCAACATCGTCGTGCAATAAAGTGTTGATGTGGGTGTAACGTAGCAAGACCCACCGGCTTAAAGCGAGGTTCGATGCGGTTACTTTGAAGCACGGCGAACCTCGGGCTAGGTCACACCCCACAAATAGGCACGTTATCTCGTCGCCCGCCTGCATGTGCAGGCGGGCGATTGTTTTTGTTCATTAGCCGGGGAGGTGATCGCCAGGCCACTGGCAATCCCAATGATCAACGACGACGATGACCCCTCACCGAACTTCTAGCGTTCCCTCCTTCTCGCTCTGTGAAAAAGACTCTGCTACTATCACAAGATTACGCAGCAAAAAACAATTTGAATAACTTTGCGAGACATCTCATGCGTGCATTCTTCGCCCTCCTGGGTCTACTCCTGGTATTTCTTGCCGGTTGCTCCAGTGATTCTGATGACGTCGTACGAGTGGCTGTAACACCTGCATCTCCGCCTAATTTGTATGAAGAGAATGGGAAGACGGTCGGGCTGGACCTGGAATTGTTTGAAGGCTACTGCAAAGCCAGAGGATGCACGATGCAAATCACTGCTTACGACTGGCAAGGAATGCTTGGAGCCGTGGTAAGCAATCAGGCGGACGTGGCTTTCTCAGCCATTTCTATCACGGACGAGCGCAAGCAGGTTATGGATTTCTCG
>CAZMVM010000050.1:0-19791 GCA_964569785.1 uncultured Pigmentiphaga sp.
CAACAGCACGACGGGTTTTTTTACGCGCTTTTTTCCAAGGCCTGATACTGCATGCCGCGCTATCCGGTTGCCCGCCTGCTGCTTTTCCTGTTGTTATTGCTACCCGTTGCCTTTGCCGTGTCTGCGCAAGAGGCTCACATTGAACGCGTGGAAGTCACGCTGGGCGACGACGGATGGCAGCTGGATGCCGACGTCGACTTCGAACTGAATGCACAATTGCGGGAGGCTGCAGAACGCGGCTTGCCGCTTTACTTTACGGCGGATGTTGCGGTGTCAAAGCCACGCTGGTGGTGGTTTGACAAGCCCGTTGTACAAGAAGAGCGCACCTGGAGCATTTCTTATAACGCCCTCGTCCGACAGTGGCGGGTCAGCACTGGCGGGCTTGCGCTACCTGTGTCTTCGTTAGACGAAGCGCTTGCTCTGGTACAACATATTCGTAACTGGCGTATTGCGCCGGCCGAAGCATTAGAAGCCGACACTCGCTACCAAGGACGCTTTCGCCTGCGGCTCGATGTCTCTCAGCTAGCGCGGCCGTTTCAAGTGAACGCTTTGAACAGCAGCGCGTGGTCCTTGACCACTCCGTGGCGTACATTCACGATCGAGACCCCACCCGAAGACAACGTCGCTGACAACCCATCGTGAGACGACTCTTTCGCATCCTGCTCGCATGTGCAGCAGTTAGCGCCCTCCTGCTTCTAGCTTTGCTCGCATGGTCGACCAATAACGCGTCGCGGCTGGAACAGTACTACGGCGTTTTACTCACCCTCAATACGATTGTGGCGCTCGCACTCGGGGCGTGGGTGGTGATGCTCACCACGCGGCTGGTGCGCCAGCTCCGACGACGGCAATTTGGGGCGCGGCTTACCGCTCGCCTGGCCCTAGCCTTCGCATTGGTCGGTGTCGTGCCGGGTGTGTTGATCTACACCTTGTCCGTGCAGTTCTTGTCGCGCTCGATTGAATCGTGGTTCAACGTGCGCGTTAACGCTGCCCTCGATGCGGGCCTGGAGCTGGGACGAGCAGCGCTGGATTCACGCTTGGCCGATTTGCAGAACAAGGCGCGCACGTTGGCGCTCGAACTCAGCGAGCTTAGCAACCCCACGGATGCAGAGATCGCGTTGGTATTGACCCGGTTGCGCGAGCGGTTGGATGTGCCTGAGGCCATGGTGTTCACCACGAATGGAAACGTCATCGCGTTCTCCACGAGCAACTACCGAACACTGGCACCCAGCCTGCCTCCAGCCACGATCTTGCAACAGGTACGAACGGGTCGGCAATATGCAGCCGCCGAGGCCGGCACCACGTCAGCCGCGGATGCAGACGACCGCGACATCACATTGCGCGTTATTGTACCCCTGGTGTTCCGCGAGGACTACGACAACTTGAACGTGCTGCTGCGCCGAGAAGCTCGCTATTTGCAACTGATTCAGCCCATTCCCGATTCCATCGCGGAAAGCGCCAATCTGGTGCAGTCGGGTTACCGCGACTACCAGGAGCTAGCCCTTTCTCGCTTGGGTTTACGTAAGCTGTACGGGATCACACTGACGCTGGCCCTGCTACTGGCGGCGTTCACAGCCATCGCTGCGGCGTTTGCCTTATCGTCGCGGCTCGTGCGTCCGCTGCTACGACTGGCGGCAGGCACGCAAGCCGTGAGCGTCGGCGACTTTCGCCAATTGTCCGAGCCGCCCGCGCGCGACGAAGTTGGGCAACTGACACGCTCGTTCAATGCCATGACGCGCCAATTGGCCGAAGCTCAGCGGATGGTTGAAAACAACCGTCTGCAGCTCGAACGCTCGAATGCCTACCTGGAAAACGTCTTGGCCACCCTGTCGTCCGGCGTTCTTGTTTTTGATGAAGCATTTCGCATCACCACAGTAAACCAGGGCGCCCAGCGCATCTTGCGGGCCGATCTGCGCACGGTGAGAGGACGGCCGCTCGAAACCGTAGAAGGCATGGAAGAATTCGCGCGCGGCATCCGGCACGCCTTCGCCGAGCACAAGGCCGCAGCAACGGGCCGACATCATTGGCAACAACAGTTCGAGATCACCTTCGAAGCAGACGAGCAGGGCCGCTCTGCCAACCAGTTGGATCAATTAGCGGCTGATACCCGCTCGACCCGTGTGATATTGCTTGCGCGTGGTTCCCACCTGATTGTCGATGGAGATGTGGGTTATGTGGTGGTCTTTGATGACATCACCGATGTCATTTCCGCGAACCGCATCGTGGCTTGGGGCGAAGTTGCCAGACGCCTTGCGCATGAAATCAAAAACCCGCTAACGCCAATACAACTCTCGGCCGAGCGTTTACTGCTAAAGCTGGAAGACAAACTGAGCGAACCCGATGCGGCCCTGCTGCGCCGCGCGACCACGACCATCGTTAACCAGGTTGCCTCCATGCAAGCCATGGTGAACGACTTCCGCCAGTATGCGCGTACGCCCACATTGGTTCTTAAAGACATCGACCTCAACGCGATTGTGTCCGATGTGCTAGTTTTATATGGGTGGGATCCGGTGCAGGCCCCGCAAGGCAGCGGGGACGGCGTCGTTCTGGATGTCTCTCTCGAGCCGGCACTACCCCACGTGCAGGGAGATCCCACACAAATTCGTCAAATCGTTCACAATTTGCTAAGCAACGCTCATGATGCCGTCGCAGGGCGTGAGAATGCTCGTGTTGCCGTTACTACACGTCGCGCCAATGCACGCCTACCCGATGGAACCGAGCTCGCCGCGGTGCAGCTGACGGTGGCCGATAGCGGTCCCGGCTTTCCCGATAGCGTCTTGCAACGCGCCTTTGAGCCTTACGTCACCACGAAACCACGAGGCACCGGCCTGGGCCTGGCCATCGTCAAGAAGATTGTGGAAGAGCACAAGGGGCGCATCGAATTGACAAACCGCGCCGAAGGAGGCGCGATCGTCTCTATACTATTGACGCAATTGGTCAAGCCGGCCCTGACCGTGGATAATGACCAACGCGCGCAACAGGCGGCGTCATAACCCAAACGTTTAGTATGAGAAGGTAGCGCATGGCCAAAATTCTAGTGGTCGATGACGAAATCGGTATCCGCGAATTATTGTCCGAGATCCTCTACGACGAGGGCCACACCGTCGAGCTGGCTGAGAATGCTGCCCAGGCACGTCAGGCCCGGCTTGCTGGTCGTCCCGACCTCGTACTGCTCGACATCTGGATGCCAGACATCGATGGCGTCAGCCTGCTAAAGGAATGGGCCTCCCAGGGCTTGCTGACCATGCCCGTCATTATGATGAGCGGGCACGCCACCATCGACACGGCAGTGGAAGCCACCCGCATCGGTGCCATCAATTTCCTCGAAAAACCCATTACCATGCAGCGCCTGCTCCAAGCCGTTGAGGCAGGGTTGCAAGCGGGCGAACGCAGTCTTCGGCTGGGCATGGCGGCAGCCCAGCCCGCACCGGCACAGCCTGGTGCGATAGCCGCTGCCAGCCCTGCGGTTGCACCGGCGGGCGCCGCTGCCCCGGCGCCCAGTCCTACCGTTAACCCCGGTGCTGCACCCGCGGTCGCCCAATCGGTTAGCATTGCGCCCAATTCCATTGCGGTCGCCCCCAACGAGCATGCCGCGCCCACGGGTACCATTGCGTTAAACCAGCCGCTGCGCGAGGCACGCGACGAATTCGAGCGCCTTTACTTCGAACATCACCTAGCATCGGAGAACGGCAGCATGACCCGGGTTGCCGACAGAACTGGGCTCGAACGAACACACTTGTATCGCAAGCTGAAACAGCTCGGCATCGATGTGAACCGGCGCAATCGGGCAGCTAACCGCAACAGCTGAGTGGCGAAGGGTTCGGCCGCGACGCAGCAGTTGGCACTCACTGAGAGGGGGCATGATTGAAAATCATCATCCTGGGAGCCGGACGCGTCGGCACCAGCGTTGCCGAAAACCTCGTCTCCGAGAAGAATGACATCACCTTGGTCGACACCGACCCGTCTCAGCTCGCCGGGCTACAAGACCGACTTGATTTGCGCGTTCTGGTGGGCAGTGGTACCCACGTATCAGTACTAGAAGAAGCGGGTGCGCGCGATGCCGATATGCTGATTGCGTGCACCGCCAGCGACGAAGCCAACTTGGTGGCCTGCAAGATCGCACGCCAGCTGTTTAACATTCCTCAACGCATCGCGCGCATCCGTACCAATGAATTCGTTGAACACCCGGAACTCATCGGTCCGGATGGCTTCTGTATCGATCATCTCATTAGCCCGGAGCGCAGTGTTACGACTTATCTGCAGCGGCTTATCCAATTTCCCGAAGCTCTACAGGTAGCGGATTTTGCCGGTGGGAGTGTCACGCTCGTACTGGTTCGCGTCGGACACCAAAGCCCGCTGGCGCGACGCACCGCTGCCGCCCTGTCTGAGCATTCAGAACTCAACGCTCACGTGCTGGCGATTTTCCGCAACGACCGGGCAATTCAGCTCACTCCGCAAACCGTGCTCGAGGTCGATGATGAGGTCATCTTTCTGATCGAAACCCGTCACCTGCGGCGCGCCATGAGCGAGCTGGGGGGTGGACGCAAGCGTGCCCACCGCATCATGATTGGCGGCGGCGGCAATATCGGCGCGCGGATGGCCCGGCTTTTGCACGACCAGGGTTATATCGTCAAGATTATCGAACATAACGCCCAGCGCTCTGAACAACTGGCCACACGCTTGCCCAACCGTGTCCTGGTTCTACACGGCGACGTTACCGACGAGACTCTGCTGGAACAAGAAAACGTAGAGAACGCCGACGTTTTCCTCGCACTGACCGATCAAGACGAAAGCAATATTATGTCGGCCTTGCTGGCGAAACGCATGGGCGCACGCCGGGTAATGTCATTAATCAGCCGTAAGTCGTACGATGAACTCATGGAAGGGAGCCGCATTGATGTTGCCGTAGCTCCCGATCAAACGACGATCAGTGAGCTGTTGCGTTACGTTCGCCGGGGCGATGTCGTGACTGTGCACAAGATGCGCCGGGGTAGCATCGAAGCCCTAGAAGCGGTTGTGCATGGCGATGAGCACGCTTCCCGCGTCGTTGGGCGCCGTATCAGCGAACTGAGCTTGCCCAAGGGTGCGAGTGTGGCGGCCGTGGTCCGCGACCGTTCGGTCCTCCTGCCGGCCCACGACCCGGTCATACAAACCGACGATCATGTCGTCGTTCTGGTTACCCGACCGCGCCTATTGCCCACCGTTGAGCAGTTGTTTCAGGTTGCGCCCTCGTATTTTTAGGCCTGCTTGTCTCCACCCGGTGCCGATCATTCTCAATGTCCCACATCCAACGCCTGCTGGCCCTACTTTATTTGGTGGGATTTACAACCACACTATTCGCGTTTTTGCTGTTGATACCGGCAGGGGTCAGCCTTTACCTGGGAGAATCCAGCTACACATCGTTTCGTGACGTCTTCATCGCCACGCTAGCGCTCGGCGCTGCGCTCTTTGGGCTGATGCGTAAACGTCATAGCCCGTTGCGCTGGCCCGATGGCTTCTTGCTCGTAACGCTGACCTGGACGGTTTTACCGTTGATCGCGAGCATGCCGTTTTGGCTGTACTTTGCGCGTATCGGTGAGCCGATCAGCTTTGCACACGCGTACTTCGAGGCGGTCTCCGGCCTTACGACGACGGGGAGTTCTGTCTTGAATGACTTGGCGAGTCTGCCCAAGTCGATCCATGTGTGGAGGGCGACTTTGATGTGGGTCGGGGGCTTGGGTGTCCTGGTACTGGCGGTGGCCGTGTTGCCCCACTTAGGTGTGGGCGGTAGCCAAGTGATGCGCGCCGAAACGCCGGGGCCCATGAAAGACGAAAAGTTGACCCCCCGGATTACCAGCACCGCCAAGGGCCTGTATGCCATTTACCTTGGTCTATCGGCATTATGCGCCTTGGCTTATTTTGTCGCCGGGATACGCGGTACCGACATTTACATACACATGGCAGCCACGGTAAGTCTGGGCGGGTTTTCCAGTTTTGACTCCAGCCTGGGAGCGTTCGATAACCGTTGGGTCGAAGTCGTAGCCATGGTGTTCATGCTGCTATCGGGCATTAACTTTGCCACCCATTTCAATGCGGTACGGGCCCATAGTCCGCGGCCTTATTGGCGCTGCGCTGAAACCCCCTACTTCCTGCTCATCACGTTATCGATGGGGCTCTTCATCAGCCTGTGGTTGTTTGGACGCGGGGTATATCCCGATCTGGAAGATGCACTGCGCTATGGCATGTTCAATACCATTTCATTGTTAACCACAACCGGGTTTTCCAACACGGATTACTCACGCTGGCCTATCTTCGCACCCCTGCTGCTATTGACCTTTTCCTGCTTCACCGTATCAAGTGCCTCACCCGGAAGCGGCTTAAAATTGATACGTATGGTGTTGCTGATCAAGCACACACGCCAGGAGCTTTTGCGGGTGGTGCATCCGCGTGCCGTCGTGCCGATCCGGCTTGGCGGCCGCACGGTGGAACCGCGGGTGATGCAAGGCATTCTTGCTTTTTTACTGTTGTATATAGCAACGTTGGTGACGTCCACCTTGCTATTGATCGGGTCTGGATTAGATCCGATAAGCGGGTTCTCTGCCGCCCTGGCCAGCTTGAATAACCTCGGTCCGGGTCTCGGAGATGTCGGCCCTATTAAGAACTATAGTGAACTGACAAGTTTTCAAACCTGGGTTTGCACAGTGACGATGCTGCTGGGCCGTCTCGAACTCGTCACCATCCTGGTCTTGTTGACTCCCACCTTCTGGCGCCGGTAACCCCCTACCCAAACAAGCGGTTCCCAGAATCCCGTCGCAGCTTGGCCACCGCGTCAAGCTAACGAATCGCCGCCTCATCTATTCACCCGCGCTGTTGCGTTTACACCACAAGGTGCAAGCATTTGTACATATGCCGCCAGTACACAATAACCGGCTGTGGGGACGACTGCTGTCGCGCTATCACGTGTCAGAAGGCTTTGGTTTTCCCCCAAGCCAGGTAAGAAGAAAGCGGCAGTGGATTCGTCATGAACGTTTACACCGTGACATGTCCAATATGGCATCTTATTGGCATTCTGCGGCATGCGGATTGCTGCGTTTTTGTTAGTTATGAAACACAAGGAGTAGTCATGAAGATCCACACACTTGCCAAGACCACTGCCATCGTGGTTGTGTCTCTTGCGGCAGCGGGCTGTTCCACTTGGGACAGCATGTCCTCCCGCCAAAAAGGCGCCGTCACGGGAGCTGGTGTGGGAGGTGTAGCCGGCGCCGTCCTGACGGATGGTAGCGTACTGGGTACGGTCGGTGGCGCCGCCATCGGTGGTGTCGTTGGCGATCAAATCGGCAAACGACGCTAGTTATTCTGATTCTGGTTGTGTGACAGCTCGCTTTGACCCCCGTCCAACCAGCATCCACAACAAGGCCGCCAGCGGCCACACCACCGCAAGTTCGCGGCTGAGGCTTCCCCAGTAAAAGGGATCCACGCGACCGAGGCTGAAGGAGGAGACGAAATACTGATTCAACGGAAACGCGTTGACCCAAATCACTTGCAGCGCCAAGGCCATAATCGCAAGTCGACGCTGCCACACCCGCGGCAAGTAGCAGCAAAGCAGCGCAAACACGCTGCCCAGGACTAGCCCTCGCGAGGCTCCGGGCGTGAGCCAATCAACCTCTGCACCACTAGAAAGGAAAGGCATGGTCTGAGACGCAGCCTTCACCCCAACTCCTCCCGCCACCAGTAGCCACACTGCCGCTACTTGCAACCACCGGTTTCTCAGGCAGTGAGACACCAACATGGCAATGCCGACGACCGCCAACGTCGTACACAGCAGCTCTGCCAGCATCCGCGCATCGGGTGAAGGTTTTGCCAAGCTAGGGAACCATTGCTGCAAGGGCACGAGATCACGGCCCAATAGGGTGGCTACATCGCCCGTGCCGAATAGCATGGCTTGTGGGGACAGCTGAACCAGAAGCCACAGCAAGACAAGCAAACCCACCACTTGAGTGTGCGGTAAGAATATATAGGCTCGCCAGCGCGCGTTGCGGCCGCGGTCGATGAGCGGTTGTGCGCTGATCGTCCCAAGCACAGCGCCCAGGAACGTACCCAGCACGTTGGCAGCGAAATCAAGATTTGAGGCGATCCGGTCGGGGAGATAGGTTTGCAGCGACTCCATGACGCCGGACAACAACGCGCCAAGCAAAGTTGCGGCGACCACGGCCTTCCAACCCACGAGCGCCGGCCGTGCCGCCCACGTCGCCAGTAACCCGAGCGGTATGTATGCAGCGACGTTCGAAACGACCTCGCCTACCGTCCAATACCGGGGCGGGATGGGCGCTAACAACCACGACCAAGGAGAGAGCCCGGAAAGCGTCCATCCGCGGATAGGAAACAGGCTGGCGTAAACCAACAGCCCTAGTACGACGGCTAGCGCGACACGGGAAGTCGGCGAACCACGCGGCATTGAGTGCTGCGCGGCTGCCATCGAGTCAGCCCCCCCGGCCTTGCAACACCGGCTGGCGAGCTAACCACTGGGCAATCGTTTCCGTAGCGTTATTCACCGCAGCCCGCAAGGCTTCTGCGCCGCCGGGAGCGTCCGCGCTGGGGGCAGGAATGCTAAGTGCAAATCGCAATTGATCAATGACTTCGCCCGCCCGCGTTAAAACCACTCGCAAAGCAATATCACCCGTGCTCACGGCCGCACCGTCAGCGCCAGCGGCGAGATCAAACACCTGCTCGAAGCGTTCGAGAAACACGCGCGCTTCAGGAAGCGTTCCCGATACATTCGTTTGCACCACCGGCCCCTCGATAGAAAGCCGTTCACGCAAGCGTTGCCCGAACAGTTCAGCAGGTGGCGAAGCCCATTGGAAGGAAGCGTAGGCATTGGGCTGCAGCGACCCCTTCTCGCGCCAGATGACACCGTCCCCGCGCAATAAGGGAGCCGCTTCCACCGGTGGTACCACCAGCGGCGCACGTGCCGGCAACGCTACACTGGGCGTTTCCAATGAGCCCACGTCAAGCACTTGTGGCGGGGGCGGCACTTGGCCCAAACTGGTGCATCCTGAAACGATGCCGGCCACTGCCAAGGCCATCCAGAACCGGCGCGTCCGCCACTGCGCACTCCGTGCGGCTTTCTGCCGATCGTGCTTCATTCCTGACCCCTTGTTTTCGTTGTTGATGTGTCGACTCCCGTCGTCCCTGCCTGACGAATCGCTGCCCACCGTATGGTGTGATCGAGCCGCTTGCCCGCGATGGTTGGCACGCTAATTCGGATCCCGCCGTTGCCATGTCGCGATCGGGTTCGACCCGCCGCCACCGGTCCCAGCGGCACGGCGACCAGCCGTGGCCTGCTGACCGCCGGACACTCCAAATCCCGTGAAACCTGGCTCGCCCGGTCCGGGGCGTGGTTGCGGCGCACCGAATAGAACCGCTTGCGGTGCTCGCTCCATCGCCCGGAAGGTACGGGAGGCAGCCGTTGCCGCGTCGCCAATATCGGTAACCGTCGTAGACACTTGCGGCGCCAGTTCGGAGAATGCAGCCGTTGCACGTCGAATTTCTGCCAGGCTTAACGTCGCCTCGTCGATGACTCCACCCGGGCTGAACAAGCGGTTCATTCCTTGCCGTACGTCGCGTGCCAGTCCCGTGAATTCGCGCGCCGCAACCCCAGCTTCTGCCGACGCCACATTAAGGTTCTCCAATACCGGCCCAAGGTGCTCCAACGTAGGCTGCAGCTCGACCAACATCTCGTCGATATGCTGCGTGAGCTGAGACAGGTTCTCGAGGGTCTTGGTAAGGGCACGCTGGTTCGCCGGCCCCATCAACGCTTGCAATTGCGCCACGGCGCGTTGGATGCCGTCCATGAGCTCGTTGGCCCGGTTCATCAACCGCTCGGTAAGGCCAGGCTGCATCATGATACGCGCCACATGTTCCGGCGAAGACTCGATTGGCTTGCCAGGCTTGCCATCGTCGTCAAGATCGATATAAGCGACTCCGGTGATTCCTTTCAGCTCCACCGTAGCCTTGAGTGTATCGGTCATGGGGGTGCCCTCACGCACACCAATGCGCACGAGGATGGCGCCGGTCAGCTGGTCGTCAAAATGGATCCACTGCACTTTGCCCACCGGCAATCCGCGATACCGCACGTCAGCCTGAGGCGCCAAACCTTCCACCGAGTCGACCGTGACCAGGTCGTATGGAATCAATTCGGCGTGATCGCTGTTGAGCCAAAACACCGTAAATCCGCCCGCTAACAGAAGCAGTACCGTAAATAGGCCGGCGATCAGCGCGTGACTACGATTCTCCATCGATCTTTTCCTTCTTGTTCTTCCCGTGCTCCAGGTCGACGCCCTCCAGCGCCCGACGCCCACGCTCCCCCAGGAAGAAAGTCTTTATGAATGGATGCTCGAACGCCAGCACCTGCGCAACCGGCGCGCAAACAATAACGCGCTTATCAGCCAACACTGCCACCCGATCCGACAACGCGTACAACGTGTCGAGATCGTGCGTGATCATGACCACGGTGAAGCCGATCTGCGCATGAATGCGCTGGATGAGCTCGACGAACTCATCCGAGCGTGTTGGGTCGAGGCCAGCGGTAGGCTCATCCAGAAACAGTAGCTCCGGGTCGAGGGACAAGGCGCGCGCCAGGGCAACGCGCTTCACCATACCACCGGACAGATCTGACGGCGCCTTGTTGGCGTCATCAGGCGTCAAGCCTACCAGTGAGAGCCGGGTTAGCACGACGTCGGTAATCAGGTCTTCCGGCAAGGTTCGCAACTCGCGCAACGGTAACGCGACGTTATCAAACACCGACAACGCCGAAAACAGGGCTCCGCCCTGGAACAACACCCCCCAGCGCTGGCGAAGCTCGCGCAAGGCCCGCGCACTGCCCTGGTTGACCTGGTGGCCGAACACGTGAATCGTCCCCCGGGCGGGTCGTTCTAACCCCAGAATCTGCCGGAACAGAACGGACTTCCCTGTGCCGGACCCGCCCACCACCGTGAGAATCTCGCCGCGCCGCACCTGCAGATTCAGGCCGTCATGCACCACGTGACGACCGAACGCGGTGCGTAGATCGCGGACATCGACAACGATCTCGTCTGTCGCTTGCGCCTGAGGCGCTCGCTGAGTAGCGCCTGCCGGCGTCGCGGAAGCAGAAACTACCATCCCAGCTCGTTAAGAATGATTGCACATACGGCGTCGGCCAAAATCACTGCCGTGATGGCCGTAACGACTGACGCCGTCGTGCCGCGCCCCAAGCTCTCGGTGTTAGGTTCGATCCGCAGGCCGTAATGACACGCGACCAGGGCGATGAGCACACCAAAGATCACCCCTTTACCGAGACCAATCCAGAAATTTGTAAGCGTGATAACTTCGCGCAACGAAAGCGCGAACCACACCGGCGATAAGTCGAGCGCGAACGCGGCGACTAGCGCACCACCCAACAGAGCGTTGAAGTCGGTCCACAGCACCACCAGCGGCAACGAGATGGAGAGCGCGACGACGCGAGGCAGGACGAGACGTTGTCCGGGCGAAATGCCCATGACATCCATGGCATCAAGTTCCTGGGTGAGGCGCATCACTCCAATTTGGGCCGTAATGGCCGAGCCCGACCGCCCAGCCACCAGAATTGCTGCCAGCACCGGGCCTAGCTCACGCACGATGGAAATGCCCAACAAATCAACGATGTATACCGATGCACCGAACAAGGCAAGCTGTTGCGCCGACAAATAAGACAACACCACGCCGATGAGAAAGCCCACCAGAGCAGTAATTCCCAGAGCTTGGGCGCCGGTGTAATACAGCTGAGCCGAGATTTCCTTCCAGGGACCGCGCAAAGGACGGGCGACAAATGCGAGCAAGTTCAACGAGAACATGCCGAGCAGCCGGAAGAGCTCGACTGCATGCTCGCCGGCCCGATAGACTCCGTCGCCTACTGCTCGCAGCGCGGCAAAGCTTTCGCGCGAGGCCCGCGGTAGTTGCCCCCCCGCATGCTCGTTGAGCATGGACAGCGTATCGCGAATGCGGCTGGGCATGTCGATTCGCTCGGGTAATGCTCCACCCCAAGCGCGCCACAGTAACACTGCGCCAACCGCGTCCATGCCCGATACTTGGGAGAGATCCCAGCGCGCTGCGGCTGCGGCATCAGCCAGCGCGCGCCGGCGTCGATTGACTTCACGTCGATTACGTAGAGCCTGAACGTTCCATGCCCCACGAATGCGGACGACGGCATCGGCACCCGAACCCTCTACCACGACGGGGTCGATATCATTGGGCATGAAACTGGTTTGCTTACTCTTTTTTGCACAACCCAACAATATACCGGAGAATGCTGCACTTTCCCCATTTGCGCACGCGCTTTACGTTGTAGCTGTTAAACCACGACATCAATCATCTTCCCGTGCTACCGTCCCCGGATGTGCTGACACAGCGGATTCGCGCCCTCTTGCCCAGCTGGGCGGCCATCACCTGGTGCGAATCAACAGGCTCAACCAATTCCGACCTGCTCGCATTGGCGCGGGCATCCGCACCCCTGCCGCGCTTGCTGGGCACCCACTTACAACTTGAGGGGCGCGGTCGCGCTGGGCGTGATTTCCATGCAGAAGCAGGAGACGCCCTCATGTTTTCCTGTGCCTTCGAAACCATGCTGCCGCTCGCGGCCTTACCGACTCTGTCAGTCACCTTTGGCCTGGTTGCCTGTGAGGTTCTGACGCGGCTGGTACCTCAGACTCCTGGGCTGAGCATGAAATGGCCTAACGACATTCAATGGTGCGACGCCAAGTTAGCAGGGTTGTTGACCGAAACGACCAGCTACAAAGCCCAGAGCACCAGAGCCGGCCCCGACCGGCGGCGGGTGGTGATTGGCATGGGGATGAACCTGCGCGGTGCCGCGCGCCTCAGCGAAGTATTAGGTCGCCCCATCGCCGATTGGAGTCTTACGGGCTGCCGTCAGCCGATCGAACGGGTAGTAGCGTCGCTTGCCCAGGCATGGCAGGAAGCAGTTACTTGGGCGGAGTCGGCGTGGAACCCGGCGCAAGGTTTTGTCGGCCTTGCAACCCGATTCGCGCACCATGACGCGCTGACTCATCGCGAGATTACCGTGCAAGATCACGGCCGGATTCTGCATAGAGGACGGGCTCAGGGCATTGACGACTTTGGCCGGCTGCAAGTGGACACGGCAACGAGTCGTGTGGCGGTGACGGCAGGAGACATCTCCGTACGCCCCGCAGCGTTTGGCCACGCTGGGCCCTAGAGCAAACGAAAACGCGGGTAGACGCAATGAAGCTTCTCATCGACGCTGGGAACACGCGGGTCAAACTCGGCTGGCTCGATGCCAACCAAAAGCGCGAGCCGCGCGTTAAGGCGATTCCGCACGCCGACCTTCCAGCTCAGCTGGCTGAGTGGCTGCGCAGATTACCGGCGCCTGTCGAGGCCGCGGTGGGCGTCAATGTCGCTGGCGCGGGCGTCGGACGCTTGGTGGAGCGCGTGGTTCAACAAACGACCCATATCCGCGTACAGTGGCGACAGGCGGAGACTCAGACGGCGGGGCTGGTTAATGGTTACACCGACCCTGGCCAATTAGGTGCTGATCGGTGGTTGGCGCTCGTGGGCGTGTGGGCAGGCCGCCGCATCCACTGCGCAGAGGCTGGGGACGGGCATCCTGCCGCCGCAGGAGCCGAGGCGCCTCCGGCGAGAGTCTTACCAGTTGCCCCCGACAATGTTGCCCCCGGCGCGGTGCACCTGTTGGCCTCCTTTGGCACGGCCACGACCGTCGATGCCATTTCGCCGGAAGGTATGTTCGTCGGTGGGTTAATACTGCCCGGCCCCCAGCTGATGCTGTCCGCCCTCGCTCAAGGTACCGCGAACCTCCCTTTGGCAACCGGCGTGAGCACGTCCTTTCCCACCGACACCCACAGCGCCATCCGTTCAGGTGTGGCAGCAGCACAGGCTGGCGCCGTTGTACGTCAGCTACTCGAGCTGCGCCACCGATGGCCCCATCGTAAACTTCAGCTCTACGTTACCGGTGGGGGCTGGCCAGTGGTGGAGGCCGAGCTTGGCCGCGCCCTGGCCCTGTCAGGATTCACACTGCAAACCCACTTCGTGGATAATGCGGTACTAGATGGTCTCGCCGTCGTGGCGCAAACCATTAGGTCGCCAGGGGCGACGAAGGCTCAGGAATAAACGGCACACACCCGATTAAAAGAAAAGCACCGCCGACAACGCTACAAAACGCCATGCGCGCTTTATTCATTCTGGTCGTCATCGCCAATTTTCTGGTTTTTGCCTATGGCACTGGGGCATTCGGACCGCCACCCCAGGAAGCCGGGCGGTCGGCGTTACGAGCAGGGTCTCAAATTCGTGCCGATACGCTCACGGCACGTCCGGCTGCGCCCGTATCTTCTGTACCAGCGCGGTCGTAGAGCGCTGATGTTCGATCGGGATCGCCACGGCTCGGCCTCCCCAGCTTTCTACCAAGCGCGTTTCCGGCAAGACGCGCATGTCGTAATCGCCCCCTTTGACGATGATGTCGGGACGTAACTCTTCAATAATGGCTTCCGGCGTATCTTCGTCGAAGCAGGTCACGGCATCCACGCAGGCCAAAGCCGCCAACACCGCAGCGCGGTCGTGTTGAGCATTGATGGGACGCTCCGGGCCTTTGCCAAGGCGGCGGGCGGACGCGTCAGTGTTGATCGCAACCACCAAGCAAGCGCCTAGCTGCGCGGCTGCGTCCAGGTAGGACACATGACCCCGGTGCAAGATATCGAAGACACCGTTCGTGAAGATCAACGGCCGTGCAAAGTCGCCTCTGCGCACGGCATCAACCAATGCCTCACGCGCCCAGATCTTGCTTTCAAACCGTGCCTGTTTCATAAAAGATTCGCTGAGTTAACGGTAGGATGCCCGCCCCCTTGGCCACCCCATCGGGCAAGGATTCCCCAAGTTAGGCAATGAGTAGCCTGGTCTTAAGTGAAAGGCATGAAATGCCCGGGCGGGCGCCACGCGCAGGCATTTAGAAGCTGCATCCCACACATTCCTGCAGCACCGCCCTGCACAACTTGGTAGTATTGTGCTAATGGGCCCAGCATCCTCTGCCATGACGCAAATCCATTTTACGTTCAACACGCAAGACCGCCTGCGCGCTGCGTGCGAGATTGCTGCGCGACGCTACCGACGGGGCGAACGTCTTGATATTTATTGCTCCGCAAGCGAGTCTCTGGCCACGTTTGACGAACTTCTTTGGCAATACAGCCCCACCGCGTTCGTGCCGCATCTACATGCGGCGCATCCGTCCGCCCAGCAGACGCTCATCCTATTGCATGACGACCCAGAACAACTCAGCGCACCCTGGGTGCTCAATCTTGACGGTCAATGCGTGCCTCACGCCGAACGTTTCGCTCACGTGGTTGAAGTCGTCTCGACGAGCGAGAATGAGCGCGCCGCGGGCCGCCAACGCTGGCGCGAATACAAAGCGGCGGGGCACATGATTGTTCAACACGACGCAGCGAAGCTCGATTTACCCTAAAACTCCTGCCTATGTCCCGATTACCCCCCTTTCGTACCCGGCGCGAACCGGTCATTCAACCCGACCCGGAAACTGAACTCGACATGGCGCTGCGTAACGAACCACGCTTGGGTGAACCACCGACGGCAAACCAGCTCCCGCAGCGCACCGCGCGGGCGGAGTCGCTCGAGGCAGTGCCCGTACTGACGGACATCGTGGAACCTGCTGCGCCCGAGACGCGAGCACCCGCCGCAGGGCGTCCGCAACAACCCCGATCGCCAGCGGCAGCAGCAAGCGGCGGGGCCAACCCGATACCTGGCCTCGAACGTGAGAACGCTCACCTATTTGGACGCAGCGCCACCGCTCAGGCGTCCTCCTCGCCGACCCTGCTTTCACAGCAAGGTACACCACCGCCCCGTAACGATCACTCGGCCGCAACCAACCCGCAGCCCGGCACCGATCAGGCCGGTGAGTTTACCGAACGTATCGTTAGGAGGGCGCGTAGCGTATCGACGCCGTCTGTCCACGTGCAACCCGGCGCAACCGAGGCTGTGGCTCGGCCCCTGGCCGCGCATCCTCCCTTATCGGCACACACCGACGCCTCTTCAGCCCTAGCGGCCAGCGATCCCACCGGGTTGACGACGCCAACGACGACGCCAGTGCAACCCCTGCTTATGATTAGCGAGCCGAGCGAGAACGAAGTCGACGAAGCACTGGTCGATGCGATTACCGACCGTGTCTTGGCCGCGTTGGAGTCTACGCTGGCCACGTTGGTTAGCGACGCAGTGCGCGAGGCGTTGCAGACGACGCGCCACCGGAACTAACCGCAGAGCCGCATCCCACCCACCAGGTTTTGCAATCCACCGTGAGCGCGGCCGGTGCAAATCCCGGCGGTCTGATCCGGCGCCACTCACAGAACATCCGTTGATAACGCGAACAGGTTTCCCAGCCTGCGGGAAGCCAGGTTCGAAATAAAACCTAAAATATAAGATTTGCCGCAACTATTTCGTGATTCCATGACATCGCCCGAGAACGAAACCGCCACACAGGAACTTCCCAAGAGCTTCGAGCCCAAGGCCATTGAGGCCCGCTGGTATCCCGAGTGGGAAAAACGCGGCTATTTCAATGCGGGGCGGCATGTGGATCATCCGGACGGCCCACCGCCCGGATTCGAAACATTCGCCATCCAGCTGCCGCCGCCCAATGTGACCGGTACCCTCCATATGGGCCACGGGTTCAACCAGACAATTATGGACGGCCTGACCCGTTACTACCGTATGCGCGGCGCGGATACGGTCTGGATCCCGGGAACCGATCACGCGGGCATTGCCACGCAAATTGTCGTTGAGCGCCAGCTTGACGCGCAGAACGTTTCCCGTTACGACCTGGGCCGGGAGAAGTTCATCGAGAAGGTCTGGGAATGGAAGGAGTACTCGGGCGACTCGATTACGCAACAAATGCGCCGTCTTGGCGTCTCCACTGACTGGTCGCGTCAATATTTCACGATGGACGAATCCATGTCGCGCGGCGTCGTGGAGACCTTCGTGCGACTTTACGAGCAGGGGTTAATCTACCGCGGCAAACGCCTTGTCAATTGGGATCCGAAACTACTTACCGCGGTCTCGGACCTGGAAGTGGTCATGGAGGAAACCCAGGGTAAGCTGTGGCACATCGAATATCCATTTGTTGACGGACCGCAAACCATTTGGATCGACGGCGCAGCTCGGGTCATTAGCGGCATGAACGTGGCCACGACCCGGCCCGAAACTATGTTGGGCGACGCGGCCATCGCCGTTCACCCCAACGACGAACGCTATCAGCACCTCATCGGCAAACACGTGCATCTGCCCTTGTGCGACCGCACCATTCCGATCATCGCCGACGAGTTCGTCGACCCAAGCTTTGGGACGGGATGTGTCAAGATCACCGGCGCACACGACTTCAACGACTACGCCTGCGCCCAACGTCACGACCTGCCGCTCATCGTCATCTTCACCCTCGATGGTCGTATCAGCGACAACGCCCCCGAACAATTTCGCGGTTTGGATCGCTTTGTGGCGCGTGAGGCCATCGTGACTGCGCTGGAAGAACAAGGCCTGCTAAAGAAGGTACAGGCGCACACTATGATGCTGCCCAAGGGCGACCGCACTGGCACCGTGATCGAGCCTATGCTAACCGACCAGTGGTTCGTGGCGATGAGCAAGCCCGCCCCTGAAGGCACCCGCTTTCCGGGCAAATCGATTGCCGAGGTCGCACTCGAGGTGGTCACCAACGGGGAGATCCAGTTTCATCCCGCTAACTGGACCACAACCTACAACCAATGGCTCGAAAACATTCAGGATTGGTGTATTTCGCGCCAGTTGTGGTGGGGTCATCGGATCCCGGCATGGTATGCCGAAGACGGGCAAGTTTTTGTCGCGCGTAACGAGGAAGAGGCCTTGGAAAAGGCACGCGCTGCCGGCGTCACCGGGCCCCTGCGGCGCGACGAGGATGTTCTGGACACGTGGTTCTCCTCGGCCCTCGTACCTTTCACCACCCTCGGCTGGCCTGAAGAAACGCCCGACCTGCAGCGTTACCTGCCCTCGAGCGTCCTGGTCACCGGATTCGATATTATTTTCTTCTGGGTCGCACGCATGGTCATGATGTCCATGCATTTCACCGGCCAGGTCCCGTTCCGGCACGTTTATGTCCATGGTCTGATCCGTGACGCCCAAGGCCAGAAGATGAGCAAATCGCGGGGAAATACCCTCGACCCCGTCGACCTCATCGACGGCATTGGCCTCGACGACCTGGTCACGAAACGCACCACGGGCCTGATGAACCCGAAGCAGGCCGACAGCATTGCCCGTCAGACCCGCAAGGAGTATCCGCAGGGCATCCCCGCGTTTGGTACGGACGCATTGCGTTTTACGATGGCCGCCTACGCCACTCTGGGTCGCAATATCAACTTCGACCTCAAGCGCTGCGAGGGCTATCGCAACTTCTGCAACAAGCTTTGGAACGCCACCCGCTTCGTGTTAATGAACACCGAAGGGCACAGTCTGGATGGCGAGATGGAGTACTCGGTCGCCGATCGTTGGATTCTCAGCCAGCTGCAACGCACCTTGGCTGAAGTCGAGAAGGGCTTTTCCGACTACCGGTTCGACCTGATCGCGAATGCGATCTATCGCTTCGTCTGGGACGAGTACTGCGACTGGTACGTTGAGCTGGCCAAGGTGCAAATCCAACAAGGCGGCCCAGGCCAGCAGCGCGCCACACGGCACACGCTGATCCAGGTATTGGAAGCCGTGCTGCGCATGGCACACCCCATTATTCCGTTCATCACCGAAGAGCTGTGGCAAAAGGTCGCCGTGGTCGCCAAGAAACGCCAAGCAGACGAAGAGACCTCGGTTAGCATCCAGCCCTATCCCGTTGCCGATACGAACCTCATCGATGCCGAGGCCGAAGCAGCGATTGACGAACTCAAGGCACAAACTGACGCCATTCGCGCGCTTCGCGGCGAAATGAATCTCTCGCCAGCCCAACGGGTTCCGCTCAACGCAGCGGGCGACGCCGCAGTGCTCGAGCGCAATGCCCCTTTCCTGGCCGCGCTCGCGCGCTTATCGCAAGTCAATATTATTGAACAGCTGCCCGATATCGGGGCGCCGGTTCAGGTTGTTGGCACCACTCAGCTCATGCTCCACGTGGAGATCGACGTCGAAGCCGAAAAGGCCCGACTCGACAAGGAAATTGCCCGACTCGAAGCAGAGCTGGAGAAAGCGCAGAAGAAGCTTTCCAACCCTAACTTTGTAGAACGCGCTCCCGCCTCAGTCGTTGAACAGGAAAGAGATCGCGCGGCCAAATTTACCGCGACTCTGGAACAAGTTCGTCAACAGCGAGAGCGCTTGTCATAGCGCGGATTCCTTCCACACCGCCCAACCCGTGAAGGGTCGGGTGGTGTGTTCCGAATTTACGGCTGGGCGAGCAATGTTCCTCACATAGGCTCGCAGCGTATTCACTATATTTCTACGCACACACCTCCGCCGCTTCCCTCACTTCCAGCCACCGGCTCCCTCTTTCCCCCAGTCGAACGGAGGCGTCGACGGCCATTCTCGGCCCTCATTTAATTTCATTTCAGATCAATTCGACGCCGCGACCTGAAACTCAATCGCAGCGGGTTTCACCGCGCTGAAACCTGGCGATACAACGCACGTTTCGAATCATGAAGCACGCCTCCCGGAGCGGTATTGGCAGAGACCAGGAGGCCAAAAGCGGCATGTGAAAATGATTTAAAATAATATGTTTGCGCTCAGCACACGGGGTATCCCGGTTTTTCGTTGATG
>CAZMVM010000051.1:0-15556 GCA_964569785.1 uncultured Pigmentiphaga sp.
GCGGCGCTCGCGTCGAAATTACCCCGGATTGGCCGGGCTTTGGCCCTCAAAAGAACCGGGCGCTTGCGCTGGCCCGCGGTGACTGGGTATTAGCCATAGACGCCGATGAGCGCGTGACGCCTGAACTGGCAGACGAAATCCAGTCAGTATTGGGCAAGCCGGAACATCATGCATATGCCATTCCTCGTCTTTCCAGCTTTTGCGGGCGCTTCATGCGACACAGCGGCTGGTGGCCAGATCGCGTGGTGCGACTCTTTCGGCGCGATCGAGCCCGCTTCACCGATGTCGCAGTGCACGAAAAGGTCGTCGTCGATGGCACGGTCGGCGTATTGAAGGCTCATTTTCTGCACTACACCTATCCCGATCTGGATGCGGCTCTGGTCAAAATGAACCGGTACTCAACCGATGCCGCGCAGATGATGCATAGGCAGGGCAGAAAGGCGAGTTTAGCGACCGCATTGGGTCATGCTGGCTGGACCTTCATTCGCATTTACCTCTTGCGCCGTGGGTTTCTGGACGGGGGGCACGGCTTCGTGCTGGCGGTGGTGGCAGCCATGGGCAGCTTTTCGCGCTACACCAAGCTATCTTTCCTGAATCGTAACCTGCCAGCCCAACCACGCGATGAATGATGAAGGTACTTGAAGTCAACCTGGAGCGGGGCTGGCGGGGCGGCGAGCGTCAAACGCTTTGGACGGCGGAAGCGTTGGGCAAACTTGGGGTAGAGGTTACGGTCATGGCGCGCCGGGGTGAGGCCTTGGCGAAAGCAGCACACCTAAGCCGATTGCCCGTGGTGGAAGTGTCGGGTAACGCCGAGGCCTGTCGCTGGCTATGGCGCAGGGGCAGGCGGTACGACATTATTCATGCGCAGACAGCCCATGCCTTAACGGCGTGTGTGGCGAGTGCCTGGGGACACCGTCGCCCGGTGGTTGCTACCCGGCGCGTCGCATTTCCACCTCGCGGCGCCGCCACCCGTTTCAAGTATGCACGCTGCGATGCTCTTGTCGCCATCAGCGGCGCCGCGGCAGCACCGCTAGAGGCCCTGGGTCTGGGCCCCATACTACGGATTCCCTCGGCAGTCAGGCGCGAAACGGTCGAGCCAGAAGCGGTTGAAGCCTTGCGGCGCGCCTGGGTACCCGCAGGCAAGCGGGTCTTGGGCACGGTGGCGGCCCTGACTCCCGAAAAAGACCCTCGAACATTAGTGGCAGCCGTCAGGGCGTTACGCCAACAACGGAACGACTTCGTCTTCGTTCACCTTGGTAGCGGAGCCCTGCAAGCAGAAATCGAGTCGGCGATTCGGGATGCTGCACTCGAAGGCACTTATCGGCTTGCGGGGTTTCAAGATCCCGTGGCGCCCTGGTACGAGTTATTCGATGGTTTTGTAATGAGCTCGCGTAGCGAAGGGCTGGGCAGCAGCGTGCTCGATGCCATGCTGCGGAAGATCCCGGTCGCCGTGACCTTGGCCGGTGGTTTAGTTGAAGTCGTCGCCAACGGTAGAGGCTTGGGTGTAACCGTCGGCGATGCCGAAGGTTTGGCGCGCGCAATGAACGAATTGCTGGACGAATCGCCGACCACCATCGCGCAGCGTGACAAGCGTGTTGCTCACGCCTTCGCCTGGGTGCAGGCGGAATGCAGCGTAGATGCAATGGCAGCCCGATATCTCGCCCTATTTCAATCTCTCATGCGATAAGGAGGACATACGTGTCCAAAGTGATTCAGCGCGTTGGGGTTCCGGCCGGCCTGCACTGGACCGCCGCCCAGACGCTGGCGCTGGTCGGAGTGTTAGCTATGCCGACGCTGGCCCTAGGTGTACACCGTGGGGCTAACACTGCCTACTTCATCATGCTTGCGGGGGCGCTATTGGGTGCGACCTGTGTGGGACTAGAGCGTGGACGTGGTCGACCCATTGTGCTGAGGCCTTTCTGGAGGGAACATGTGATCCTGGTCGTGGCCATGTCCACCCCAGTGTTCGCCGTATTATTCAGTCAAATGATATTGGGGGAATTCACGGGCCGCCCGTACGATAGCCTGTCACGCCTGGCGTTATCTATGCCCATTGCGTGGTGGCTATATCAGATGCGCGCCGAACGCTTGAAAATGTGGTCTTGGGCGTGTGCGCTTGGCGCGGTGATAGCGGCTTGGACATTGTGGGCGTCTATCCCGCCGTATGACACTCGTCCTCAGCCGCCTTATGCCACTGCGATCACATTTGGCAACTTAAGTCTCATGCTAGGGCTGTTCGCCTTCTTGTCGCTGCCCCGGCGTATTACCCGGTCGCATGTCGAGACAGCTGGCAAAATCGTTGCCGGTTTGGCGGGGCTATATGGTTCGTTTCTGTCGCAGGCACGGGGCGGTTGGCTTGCCTTTCCCGTCATCGTGGGAGTGCTGGTGCTCGTGGTGCGAATCTCCTGGCGTTGGAAGCTCGCGATCCTCTGCGTGACGTTGTTCGCTCTTGTGGGGGCGTACACCGCGAGCCCCTTAGTCAAAGAACGTGTCGATCTGGTCGTGATCGAGTTGAACGACTACCGGCAGGGGCAGAATCTGGAGTCCTCGATTGGCTTGCGAATGCAGTTTTGGAACGCTGCGTGGGAAATGTTTCGCGAGAATCCGTGGAGCGGGGTAGGGTCGCAGAATATCCGCGCCCAATACGAGGCCCGAGTGGTTCAGGGACAACTGGCGCCAGCAGCCGCCACCTTTAACCACTCCCATAACGAGTTTCTCTGGTTCATGGCTTCCTGGGGCTTGCCGGGTGCGCTTGCCCTGCTGGCGATCTATCTGGTACCTCTGGTAACTTTCATATCCATGGCGAGGGCAGGGGAGCCACGCCGGGCGACGGCGGGACGGATGGGCATCGTGTTGGTGACAGGTTATGTCGTGTTCGGTCTCACGGAAGCTATGTTCGCCATTACCATGAATGCCGCATTTTACGCCGGCACCTTGGCCACACTGCTAGCGGCGGGCCGCTTAGATCAGGAGTCAGAAGCATGAAGGGCGGCTCTCAGATCGTTCCGGTCCTGATGTACCACCATATTTCACCCGCGGCCGACATGATTACCACCACGCCCGAATACTTCGAGCAACACGTGGCTTGGTTGGCCCGCGCGGGCTATACCACGTTGGATGCTGACGGGTTTGCTCGATTCTTGGCCGGAGAGCGAGTCCCGGAAAAATCGGTGGTTCTAACGTTTGATGACGGCTATCTTGATAATTGGGTGTATGCACACCCCATCTTGCAGCGCTACGGCATGCGCGCGGTGCTGTTTGTGATTACGGGGCATCTGCACGATGGTCCACCCCGGCCGCACTTGGACCAAGGCCAGCAGCTACCCCCGACCCCGTCGCACCGCGACTGCGAAGCAGCGATGAACCAAGGGCGGTCGCATGAGGTCATGCTGCGTTGGAGTGAGGTGAACGCAATGCGTGAGGCTGGCACTTTTGACATTCACAGTCACACGCATACCCACACACGCTGGGATAAGCTTCCGCTAACGGCTGCGGAAAAACGCGCGCGCCTCGCAAACGACCTCGCAAGTTCGCGTGCTGCTCTGGAAACGCACATCAACGGCGCATCTGAGCACTTGTGCTGGCCGCAAGGCTACTTCGATGAGGACTATGTCGAGGCAGCCCATGCGTCTGGGTTTCGCTATCTGTACACCACTGATCCGTGCGGTCAAAACCAACCAGGGGGCGACCCGGCGCACATTTATCGAATCGCTGCCAAGAACGAGCCGGCCTCGTGGTTGCGCCGGCGCTTGTGGCTGGCGCGGCACCCCACATTCGGGCCGCTCTACGACAAAGTGCGTTACCGGCGGAGGCGCAGGTGAATCACATGGACGTACCCGTTAGGACTGGCGCCGCTTCTACCAACGAGGCGCAACCCCTGCGCGTGTTGTTTCATATCCGGCATTTCGGTGTGGGAGGCATTGAAAATGCGCTCATGGGTTGGTTGCGAGCACTCGACCGACGCGATTTTCAGATTGGTCTGTCCGTTGCCCTGCCTACCCGGGAACTGGACACCATCTTTCGCACCCGCATACCTGCAGATGTAACGGTCCATTGGTTGGTTCCGTTGCAGCATTGGCTGGTGCACTTGCATCAGCGGCGCCGTGATGGGCAGATGGGGAAGTGGGAACGCTTGTGGTTTGGCTTCGCAATGGAAGCAGTGGGCCGACCGGCGATTCGCCGTGCCCTGTTGCAGATCGTGCCCGCGTATGACCTCGTCATCGATTTCGACCTTACGCTGCGCAAGATCGCGCGTCACATCCGCCAGCCGCTGATCGGCTTTCGCCATTTCGGGTTCTGGCGACACCTCAATGCCAAGGCTGCTCGCGTCGGACGCGCCTATCGCAATTATGACTGTCTCGTCGTGCTGAACGAGGCGATGCGTGATCAAGCATTCAATCTATATGGCAAACGATTGCCGCGCATCGAGGTCTTGCCAAACGCCTTCGATCTGGAAGCAATACGCCATGCAGCACACCACGGTTCTTCAGAACAGTTACCGACGTCTCCGTATGTCGTGTGTGTGGCCCGCCTCGATATCCGCACGAAAGGACTCGATAGTCTGCTCCTGGCATGGCGCAGGACGCTCGATTTGTATCCGGATGCGCAATCGTTTCTCCTGGTGTTGGTGGGCGATGGCACCGATAAACCGCAGCTCGAACGCTTGGTGGAAAAGTACCAGTTGCAACGGCACGTTCAGTTTGCCGGACTACAGGAGAACCCGTATCCGTGGATCGCTGCAGCGCAGGTGCTCGTATTGAGTAGTCGTACGGAAGGGATGCCGAACGTGCTTATTGAAGCGTTGGCCTTGGAGACCGTGACCGTGAGCACCGATTGCCCTGTCGGTCCGCGTGAGATCCTTGCCAATGGCAAAGCCGGCGTGCTGGTTCCTGTTGGCGATATTGACGCGCTGGCGCGTGCCCTTTGGCAGGCAGCAACCGACCAAAGCTTGCGTAATGCCTGCCTGAAGGTGGCCCGTGAGCGGGCCGAGCGGTATGGTCTTGCGGCGAGCAATGCGCGCTTGCGCGCACTGGCACACGGCCTGGTAAGCTCGTGAATATCCGCCGGCATGCGGCCGGTATTAACGGGGCGGGGCAGGCTTGGTTAACCACGCCTATCTTGATTAACCAGGGCCTACTTAACACGGCACCGGCGAGCACCGCTAATCTAAGCAGCTATAGCGTCGTTGCCGTTGAGTAGATTAACGAGAGGAAGCGGCGCGAAGGTGCGTGGTACTCCAGGAATGCGTTGGCGCAGGAACCGCGCACCCCCGCCCGTGATCAAAGTACGGCAGCGATTGCTTTGGAGACGTAATCGATATTGCTGCTGTTTAGAGCAGCGACACAGATACGACCCGTAGAAACCGCGTAAACGCCATGTTCCTCACGAAGCCGGTCAACTTGTGCTGCAGTAAGCCCGGAGTACGAGAACATGCCGCGCTGGTTCAGCACAAAGCCGAAGTCTTGCTTGACCCCGTGCTCGGCGAGTTTCGCCACCAGTTGTTCGCGCATAGAGCGAATGCGGTCACGCATCCCGTTTAATTCCTGTTCCCACAACGCCCGCAGTTCGGGTGTTGTCAGGATGGTGGCTACCACCGAACCACCATGTGTGGGTGGGTTGGAATAGTTGGTACGGATGACTCGCTTGAGCTGGCTCAGGGCCCGCGCGGCTTCATCGGTATCCGTGGCCACAATGGTGAGAGCGCCTACGCGCTCGCCATAAAGCGAGAAAGTCTTCGAAAATGATGAGCTTATGAAGACCGTGAGGTCGGCCGCGGCGAACAAGCGGACCGCCGCTGCGTCGGCGTCAATGCCTTCGCCAAAGCCCTGGTAGGCAATGTCGAGGAAAGGTGTGAGGTTGCCCTCTTTGACAACAGCAACGACTTGCTGCCATTGTTCGACCGTCAGATCTACGCCAGTAGGATTGTGGCAGCACGCGTGCAGAACGACTATGGTGTGTTCAGGAAGGGCGCGTAGGCTGGCCAGCATGTCGTCGAATTTGACGCCGTGGGTCCCCGGATCGTAGTAGGGGTAATGGATGACCTCGAACCCTGCAGCCTCGAAGAGGGCGCGATGGTTTTCCCAGCTAGGGTCGCTAATGGCGACCTTGGCATCCGGGGTAATGCGCTTGAGAAAGTCGGCGCCAATTTTCAGGGCGCCGGTGCCGCCCAACGCCTGTGCCGTAATTAGCCGGCCGCTGTCGATTAAGGGAGAGTCAGCACCCAGCAGCAGGCTTTGGACCGCCTTGTTATAGACGGCTATGCCATCAATTGGCAGATAAGAACGGGCTGCAGCTGCTTCAGCTAAAGCCCGCTCCGCCCGCTGCACGGACTCGAGTAAAGGTACGCGTCCTTGGTCGTTGCAATACACACCCACACCCAGATTCACTTTGTTGGGCCGGGTATCGGCATTGAACTGTTCAGTTAGACCCAGGATGGGATCGCGGGGCGCCATTTCGAGCGCGGCAAGTATTGAACTCATGTGAAGGGAGTACTAAAGCGGGGTAGGTAGAAACGCGATGTAAGCCCGGGGCCTGCTCAACTTGTGTGGGCAGGATTGCCGGGCGAGAATATCAGGTTGCACGTAATTTATGAGTCTAGCATGAGCCAAGGCCGCTTCGTTCAGTTTCCAGGCAGCCCGTTTCAGCTTTTTCAACCGTATCCTCCTGCTGGCGACCAACCGGCAGCTATTGAGGAGTTGGTTGAGGGCATACGAGACGGCCTGATGTTCCAAACTCTATTGGGCGTCACCGGCTCGGGCAAGACGTTCACGATGGCGAACGTCATTGCGCAGTTGGGGCGCCCAGCGCTTATTCTTGCCCACAACAAAACTTTGGTGGCACAGCTATACGCCGAGATGCGCGAGTTCTTCCCGAAGAACGCGGTCGAGTACTTCGTTTCGTACTACGACTACTATCAGCCCGAAGCCTATGTGCCCAGCCGCGACCTTTTCATCGAGAAAGACTCATCCATCAACGAACATATCGAGCAGATGCGTCTGTCGGCTACCAAGAGTCTGCTCGAGCGACGCGACACCATTATTGTCGCCACCGTATCCTGCATCTATGGGATCGGTAATCCGGCGGACTACCATGCGATGGTCTTGATTTTGCGCACTGGCGATGAAATCGGACAGCGGGAAATTATTCGTCGACTCGTCGCGATGCAGTACACACGCAACGACGTGGATTTCACGCGCGGTACTTTCCGGGTACGAGGCGAAACCATTGATGTGTTCCCTGCGGAACACGCCGAACTTGCGGTACGCATCACACTATTTGATGATGAGATCGAGAGTCTCGAGCTATTCGACCCCCTCACCGGGCGAGTGCGACAAAAGATTCTTCGCTTCACCGTCTACCCCGGTTCGCACTACGTCACGCCGCGTGAAACTGTGCTGAAGGCGGTCGAGTCGATCAAAGAAGAGCTCAAAGAGCGGATCCAGTTCTTTCTCGATCAGGGTAAGCTGGTCGAGGCGCAGCGCATCGAGCAGCGGACGCGCTACGATCTGGAAATGTTGCAGGAGCTGGGGTTCTGCAAAGGGATTGAGAACTACAGCCGGCACTTTTCTGGCGCGAAGCCAGGTGATCCGCCACCGACGTTGGTGGATTACTTGCCCGCAGACGCCCTCATGTTGATCGACGAAAGTCACGTGACCATCGGTCAGCTTGGCGGGATGTACAAGGGCGACTTCGCCCGCAAGACCAACCTGGTTGATTACGGGTTTCGTTTGCCGTCGGCATTGGATAACCGGCCCTTGCGCCTCGACGAGTTCGAGCAACGCATGCGCCAATGCATCTTTGTGTCTGCCACGCCTGCCGCGTATGAGGAAAAACACTCCGATAAGATCGTAGAACAAGTGGTGCGGCCGACTGGGCTTGTTGATCCAATTGTGGAAGTGCGCCCCGCCAGCACGCAGGTGGACGACGTCTTAAGCGAAATTCAGCTGCGCGTGGCACGAAGCGAGCGGGTGCTGATTACCACCCTGACAAAACGCATGGCCGAAGATCTGACCGACTTTCTGGGCGAGCACGGGGTGAAAGTGCGATACCTGCACTCGGATATCGACACGGTCGAGCGTGCAGAAATTATTCGCGATCTTCGATTGGGCGTTTTTGATGTCTTGGTTGGCATCAACCTCCTGCGCGAAGGGCTGGATATCCCCGAGGTCGCGCTAGTCGCCATACTCGACGCCGACAAAGAGGGGTTTTTACGCTCGGAGCGCAGTTTGATTCAAACGATTGGACGCGCTGCGCGAAATCTGAACGGGATGGCCATTCTGTACGCCGATACCATCACCGAATCCATGCAACGCGCAATATCTGAGACAGAAAGGCGTCGCGAGAAGCAACTGCGCTTCAATCGGGATCACGGCATTACGCCAGTTGGGGTCATTAAAGAAGTACGCGATCTGATCGACGGCGTGGTTGTCGCCGAGGACGCCGAAAGCACAGCCCCCGTATTTGAAACCGACCATCTCGATGAGAAGCAGTTGGCGCGCGAGCTCCGCCGTCTGGAGAAGGCCATGCTGGATCACGCCAAGAACTTGGAGTTCGAACAGGCGGCGAGGGCACGGGACCAACTGCTGGCTCTTCGTAAGCGGGCGTTTGGGACAACCGGTGAAGAGCATGTCGCCATGTCTTCAACCGAGGAAAAGTAGCCGGTGCGTGTTTGAAGCCGTACCGTGTCCCTTGATCACGCGAAAGGACGCAGAACGGCATATGCAGGCACGCCTGGAAAGCTTGCTGCAACGCGGCAGATTGTTGCTCCAGCGGCAAAATTCTGCGGCGGACAGTGACCCGAATTGTGCGAAGCGACAGAGCTTTTTGTTGCAAATCTCAGGCGCTTTCGTTGCATTTTCACAACCTAGGGTAAACCCTTGACCTCCTCCGTCCGCTTTCTCGCCCCGTTAGTTAAAAAAAACTTGAAATATATCGGGTTTTCCCTCACACTTTAGGCCATGATGACCAAGGTTCTTTTCGTAAGCATGGGCAATGTCTGCCGCTCCCCCAGCGCGCAGGCTGTGTTCCAACACATGGCCAACGAGGCGGGGTTGGCCGATCTCGTCCAGAGCGATTCCGCAGGTACCCACGCCTTTCATATTGGCGAGGGTGCAGATGCGCGTGCGATCGCCGCGGCACGCAAGCGTGGTTACGACCTTTCTAATCACGTAGCGCGCTTAGTGCGCCCGGAAGACTTCCACGAGTTCGACCTCATCCTCGCCATGGACTGGGATAATCTTGCTGCACTGCAGCGTCAGGCGCCGCGCACGCATCATCATAAGCTGATGCTGCTGATGCGTTTTGCCAACGAGTTCGAGGAAGCTACCGTGCCAGATCCGTATTACGGTGGCCCGGAAGGTTTCAGCAAGGCGCTGGACTATATCGAGGACGCGTGCCAGGGCGTGCTCGAGGTCGTGCGTAAGCGCTCGGCTCAACATCAAGCTGCTTAATTCAGCCGCCTGGCAGCGGCAAAAATTTACCTCTGCTCGCCGCTTGGGCGTCGTTTCGAGCTTCAACCTTTAACTTACGGCCCCGAAATACGAGCCGTCGACTTATCGGGTCGGCCCGTGGGCCCGGCATCATTTAGCCGCATTGTTACTTGCAATCGCAACACCGCCTTCGTCACAGTGCGAAAAGGAGAGGGCGGTGTGTGCCATGCGACCGTTCGTTCGAACGGTCGTTTTGCTTTTCAAGACAGGCGGGATGCTCCATTGGGGGCAACCGTCGATCAGGGATGGCGCCGTCAAACCTTCCGGTATGCGCCGTCTCTCAAGCCGGATCAAATCCTCGATGGATTGCGACTGACGCGTCTCATAGCATGGGCTAACGGGCCATCATCCGTGCGGTGTACCGGGGGAAGGGAGACCGTGTCTGAACACAGGGTATATGTCAAAGGTCGCGCCGGCCAGGACACCGTCATACTGTTGGGGAGAGAATTCCGACGTTGGACGAGCAGTGACGCGCCTGCGTCATGGCCTAATGCCTGAGCAACGGCACGGCTATGGCTTCGGTATTGGGCAAAAACGAGCGGGTTAAGCGAATGCGGCTACTGAACTGACCAAGGTTCTGTGGCAGGCGCCGTTGCAGCCTAGCATTGCTTAACCGTGCTCATTGTGCTGATGTCATCCTTTTTTGTGACATCGGGTGAACGTAGAGTGTATCACTCTGGAAGGATCACGTTATACGGCTCTGAGTATAAGCAAATGGCGCTATCGACGTACGGCGCAATTGTCGAACACGATCGGCTGGCTCCCGGAAAACCCCAGCGGATACTGGGCGGTCCGACGCGAAGCAAATGCTCGCATCGGTATCTCGCGCCGCCATCAATGCGAGAAGGGCCGTAGGTTACTGCGGGGCGTCGTCGCGCGTCAGAACTTTATGCGGACGACTGAAACGAAGTTCTCTAGCCCGACGCGGCCCGACCCTCTCAACGCCAGCCCGGAAGTGCGCTCTGACATGCCCCCGATAGGCACTATTCCTAGTAAATTAGTCGGGTATGTTTTATACTTTTGCGTCTTGCAAAGGGATGCGCAATGAGGCTTACCACACGAGGCCGGTTTGCTGTTACCGCAATGCTCGACCTTGCTCTTCGCCAGCATTGCGGCCCCACTTCACTTGCCGCAATCAGCGAACGGCAAAACATTTCGCTCTCATATCTGGAGCAGCTGTTCGGCAAGCTGCGAAGACGGGAGCTTGTCACGAGTGTGCGTGGACCGCGAGGAGGGTATACCCTTGCGCGCAACGCAAGTGACGTCACTGTAGCCGACATCATTTTTGCGGTAGACGAACCGCTGGATGCGACGGATTGCGGTGGTAAGCGCAACTGCACGCGCGGTACCGGGGGCGAACCGGGGCAGTGCATGACACACGAGCTCTGGACCAATTTGAATCGAAAGATGATCGCCTATCTTGATTCGGTGTCGCTGCAAGAGCTGGCTGATCGTCAGCGCGTGCGCGAGCGGCAGTGCACGGAGAACGAGTGGATCGTTCAAGTTCAGCTCTCTGACGGGGGCCACCGTGAACCGGTAGCGCCAATAAACACTTGAAAAGCCAGGCCTCACCGCCATTTAAACTATTCACACCGCTACTAGCCCGTATGACAAAACGACCAATTTATCTGGACTATGCTGCCACGACACCAGTTGATCCGCGCGTGGCCGAAAAAATGATTCCATGGTTGACCGAGAATTTCGGCAACCCTGCTTCGCGCAGTCATGTCTACGGGTGGGAAGCAGAGGAAGCGGTTGAACAAGCCCGAGCCCACGTGGCCGCATTGGTCAATGCCGATCCGCGCGAAATCATCTGGACATCGGGGGCCACCGAGTCGGACAACCTCGCCCTCAAAGGTGCCGCCCACTTTTACGCGTCACGAGGAAAGCACATTGTGACGGTAAAGACGGAGCACAAGGCCGTGCTCGACCCATGCCGTGAGCTCGAGCGAGAAGGGTTTGAAGTCACCTATCTCGATGTTCTGCCGAACGGCCTCGTCGACTTGGACGCTTTCAAGGCCGCCTTACGGCCTGACACAATCCTCGCCTCGGTGATGCATGTCAACAGCGAGATCGGTGTCATTCAAGACATAGAAACGCTGGGCAATATCTGTCGCGAGCGCGGCGTGCTGTTGCATGTGGACGCGGCCCAGTCAGCAGGCAAGATTGAGATCGACTTGCAGCGTTTGAAAGTCGACTTAATGTCCTTTTCTGCCCACAAGGTGTACGGCCCAAAAGGGATTGGTGCCCTCTACGTACGCCGCAAGCCAAGGGTGCGCCTTGAGCCGCAGATGCATGGCGGAGGGCATGAGCGGGGCATGCGGTCCGGAACCCTGCCCACGCACCAAATTGTTGGGATGGGAGAAGCGTTCCGCTTAGCGCGTGAAGAAATGCACGCGGAAAGCGAACGCGTCCGCAAGCTCCGCGACCGCCTGTGGGAAGGCCTATCGCAAATCGAGGCCGTTTATCTGAACGGCGATCTGGAGCAACGGGTTGCCCATAACCTGAATGTAAGCTTCGCTTACGTCGAGGGCGAATCCCTGATCATGGGCGTGAAGGAATTGGCGGTTTCCAGTGGCTCGGCGTGCACGTCAGCCAGTCTCGAGCCATCCTATGTGCTACGCGCGCTTGGCCGCGACGACGAGCTTGCGCACAGCTCCATCCGATTTACACTCGGACGGTTTACCACCGAAGAAGACATCGAGACCGCCATCCAGGTTGTAACCGAGCGAGTCGCCAAGCTGCGCGATATGTCCCCATTATGGGAAATGGTGCAGCAGGGTATCGATTTGAACACTGTGCAATGGGTTGCACACTAGGGGAGTCTAAGGAGTTCTTGCATGGCTTATAGCGACAAGGTCGTCGATCACTACGAGAACCCGCGCAACGTCGGTTCGTTCGACGCAGCCGAGGCGGGAGTTGGTACCGGCATGGTCGGCGCGCCTGCCTGCGGCGATGTCATGAAGTTGCAGATCAAGGTAGAAGACGGCGTCATTACCGACGCGCGTTTCAAAACCTATGGTTGTGGCTCAGCCATCGCTTCCAGTTCGCTCGTCACTGAATGGGTGAAAGGCAAGACGCTGGACGAAGCCCTGGCTATACGCAACACGGACATCGCACAGGAATTGGCCTTGCCGCCCGTAAAAATTCACTGTTCGATCCTGGCTGAAGACGCCATCAAGGCAGCAGTCAACGATTATCGTCAGAAGCACGACGGTTGAGCGTTTCGCAGCGGCCCGCCAAGCGCGGGCCCGTGCTAAGCTCACCACAAGTATGTTCACGGAGGCGCCATGTCAGTTTCACTAACCGAAAACGCAGCACGTCATGTCGAGTATTATCTCGAGAAAAGGGGTAAGGGCTTAGGCCTGCGGTTGGGCGTGCGCACAACGGGGTGTTCCGGGCTGGCGTACAAGCTCGAGTATGTCGACGAGCCGTTGCCGGACGATCAAGTCTTTGAAAGTCGCGGCATCAAGGTCTTTGTTGATCCAAAAAGTCTTGTATACCTGCAGGGAATCGAGCTCGACTACACCCGCGAAGGTCTTAACGAAGGTTTCAAGTTCCGCAACCCTAACGAAAAAGCTACGTGCGGGTGTGGTGAGTCGTTTACCGTTTGATGACGCACCCCGAAATTCCTACTTCACCGGTGTCGCCACCGGGGTTCGACGCAGACCACTTCTCTCTATTAGGGTTACCCCAGCGATTTGACATCGACCTCCACCAGCTAGATACAGCTTGGCGGTCGATGCAGGCTCGTGTTCACCCCGATCGTCATGCTGCAGGAACCAGTGCTGAGCGTCGTGTCGCGATGCAATGGGCCTCGCGTTTGAACGAGGCTTACCGGGTGTTGCGTCAGCCCCTTACGCGGGCCCGCTATCTTTGCGAGCTGGCCGGCTACGATGTGCAGGCGGAAAGCAACACTGCTATGCCGGCCGAGTTTCTGATGCAGCAAATGGAATGGCGAGAAGCATTGAGCTTGGCGCGCGAAAATCAGGATGCTCAAGCATTGGGTCTGCTGGAAGAAGAGCTGCAAACCGTGCGTACCGCTTTGGTCGACCGCCTGCGCCAGCATTTGGCTGGCCCAACGAGAAACTACCCTAAGGCCGTGCAGTGCGTTCGAGAATGGATGTTTCTTGAGCGGCTTGCCGACGAGATCGAAGAGGCTCGTGACTAACTCGCGTGTGTGTGTTGCCTGTGTGTGTCTTGCCTGAATCCACGCTAGACATATGGATCGTGCGTCAAAGTCAGGCACTGACATAACGTCGTGTGTTGCTTGCCAGACTACTGACCATAGCCACCTCAATCCCAGTGCGGCTAAACGGTCGTGTTCCCAGATAGACATCCGACCGCTCGCCGATCGACGACTATTTTGATAGGGGCTGTTGGCCTCATATCCACGCCGACGGTCCTGCATTGGAGGGTCGCGACGTGACAATAATGGCACTGGCAAGTAATTGCGCGCGCTGTGGTTCTCGTCGAACCTAGCAGTGTCGCGAAGGAAATTCATATATGGCTTTACTGCAGATTTCAGAGCCCGGATCTGACACTGCCCCCCACCGTCGTCGGCTGGCTGTTGGTATTGATCTGGGCACCACACATTCGTTGGTCGCCGCGGTACGCAGTGGCGTCGCCGAGGTGCTGCCAGATGAGCGGTGGCGCGTTCTGTTGCCTTCAGTTGTGCGCTACCTGGCGAATGGGGAGCACCAGATTGGGCACGAAGCGCTCATCGAGCAAACCCGCGATCCGCTGAACACCATTGTGTCAGTGAAGCGGCTCATGGGGCGGGGTTTGCAGGACATCGAGGGATCGACAGCCTACGACCTGACCGAATCCCAGGGTAGCTTGCGCTTGCGTACCGTCCAGGGTGAGATCAGCCCGGTTCAGGTGTCGGCACAAATTCTCGCGCATTTGCGCAATCGAGCCGAAGCCGTGCTAGGTGATGCGTTGGTTGGCGCCGTGATCACTGTGCCTGCTTATTTTGATGACGCCCAGCGACAAGCAACAAAAGACGCAGCCCGGTTAGCGGGTGTCAACGTGCTACGGCTCCTGAATGAACCAACAGCTGCGGCAGTCGCTTATGGGCTGGATAACGCGGCCGAAGGTATTTACGCGGTCTACGATCTGGGGGGCGGTACATTTGATGTTTCCATTTTGCGCTTATCGCGGGGCGTTTTTGAGGTCGTGGCAACGGGAGGTGACAGCGCACTTGGCGGCGACGATTTTGATGCTGCTATCGTCGGTTGGATCGTACGGAACTGGAACCTCTCCGGCCTGGTGCCGCAAGATCGCCGCGCCTTGTTGGTTGCTGCCCGTGACCTACGAGAGACCTTGACCACGGAAGAGCAGGCGACTTGCGGCTTGACATTAAGCACGGGCCACTCAGTCGCTGTTATGCTTACACGGGAGCGCCTGGCAGAATTGATTCAACCGATACTGCAACGCACGATGGATGCCGTGCGGCGTGCTTTGCGAGATGCCGGGCTTGCAAAAGAAGACGTCCAGGGCATCGTGCTCGTGGGCGGCACCACTCGTATGCCCGCAGTTCAAGCGGCTGTTGAGCAATTCTTCGGTCGCGCGCCCCTGACCAACCTGGATCCTGATCAGGTTGTCGCGCTAGGTGCCGCGCGCCAAGCGCACTTGTTGGCTGGTAACCGCATGGCCGACGACGACTGGCTCTTGCTTGACGTGATCCCGCTGTCTCTTGGACTAGAAACCATGGGTGGGTTGGTGGAGCGCATTATCGAACGCAACACCACGATTCCTGTTGCCCGCGCCCAGGAATTCACGACCTTCAAAGATGGTCAGACCGCGATGGCCATTCACGTTGTTCAAGGCGAACGAGACCTCGTTGAGGATTGTCGTTCGCTGGCTCGCTTCGAGCTACGCGGCATCCCTCCTATGGTGGCAGGAGCAGCACGCATTGAAGTGACGTTCCAGGTAGATGCCGACGGTCTGCTGGCGGTCACTGCGCGCGAGAAAAGCTCGGGTGTGGAAGCGAGTGTGAGTGTGAAACCGTCTTATGGTCTCACGGACGACGAGATCGAACGCATGCTTATCGATAGCGCAACGAG
>CAZMVM010000051.1:15566-19787 GCA_964569785.1 uncultured Pigmentiphaga sp.
TGGCGAGGATATGCGCCTGCGCGCATTGCGCGAACAACAGGTGGAGGCACAGCGCTTGGACGAAGCGATCCGTTCCGCCTTGCGTAGCGATGCCGATTTATTGTCTGAGTCCGAGCGTGAGGACGTGGAGAGCAGCCTGCACAAGTTGCGGCGGGCAGCGGCAGCCGATGACGTAGAAGCAATCCACGCGGCGATCGCTGAAGCATCGCGTGTGACCGAGTCTTTTGCGGCACGTCGTATGGATCGGAGCATCCGACAGGCCTTGACCGGACGTAATCTCGATGAGTTGAGCTAATGCCCAAGATTACTGTTTTGCCCCATATCGAAATCTGCCCGGAGGGTGCAGTCATTGAAGATGCCCCAGTTGGAGAGTCTATTTGCCGGGTATTGTTGGATAACAACATTCCGATTGAGCACGCTTGTGAGCAATCATGTGCGTGCACAACGTGCCACGTCATTGTGCGTACAGGTTTCGATTCGCTGGAAGAGGCGTCAGACACAGAAGAAGATCTGCTTGATCGCGCCTGGGGTTTGGAGGCCACTTCACGGCTTTCTTGTCAGGCGCGAATCACGGACACCGATCTCGTCATAGAAATTCCGCGTTACACCATCAACCACGCGCGCTGATTGGCCGCGGTGGCGCGGAACTGGCCGCGGGTGCGGTCCATCCAGAGTAACAGGACGTTCGTACCCGCATTTTCACGACATCCACACGGAACCGGATAACCCCTAGTTTGCCGAGCCCACTATGCTGTCGCCGGCCTAGGCATGCGCAACTTGTCAAGGACAAGCCCCGTCAGCCATTTTCACGGGCCTCTGTCGCGGCGCGGATCTGTTCTTCAGACCACCCCAAATAGCGTTGGAGAACGTCGCGGGTATGTTGTCCCAACAAGGGTGGTGCATACCGATACTGAATGGGCGTTTCGGAAAAGCGTATGGGGTTGGCCGTTGTAGGCACTTTGCCCGCGGTGGGATGGGGCAGTTCTCGCCACATCTCGCGAGCCTTCACCTGCGGATTTTCGTACACCTGCTTCAGATCATTAATCGGGCCGCAGGGAACGTTTGCGGCTTCTAACTTGGCCAACCAGTCATCACGACGCCCTTTGCGCAACTCGAGAGCGAGCTCCGCCTCTAGCGCATCTCGATGGGTGACTCGAAGCCGATTGGTGCGGTAGTGTTCATGGGTGGCCAGGTCGGGACGGCCAATAACCTCACAAAATGCACGATACTGCGTGTCGTTGCCGACGGCGACGATGAGATGGCCGTCGGAAGCAGCAAATACGCGATAGGGCACGATATTTTGATGAGCATTGCCCGCTCGTTGCGGGGCGACGCCGGAGGTCATGTAGTTAAGGTTCTGGTTGGCCAGCATCGCCACTTGGCAATCGAGCAGGGCCAGGTCAATGTGTTGACCCAGTCCGCTTTGATTGCGTTCGTGCAGGGCGGCAAGGATGGCCACCGTAGCGTACATTCCGGTAAAGAGGTCAGCGACGGCCACGCCTGCCTTTTGAGGGCCGCCACCGGGCAAATCATCGCGCTCCCCTGTAATACTCATCAACCCGCCCAGGCCCTGAATCATGAAATCGTAGCCGGGCCGGTGGGCATACGGACCCGATTGACCAAACCCGGTAATTGAGCAATAAATTAGGCGTGGGTTGATTTCTCGTAAGCTGGCATAGTCGAGGCCGTACTTCTTTAGCCCGCCAACCTTGAAGTTTTCAATGAATACATCAGATATTTTGGCGAGCTCCCGTACTGCGTCAGCACCTTCCTGGGTTGAAATGTCCAAGGTGACCGATTGCTTGTTGCGGTTGGCGCTGAGGTAGTAGGCGGCCTCGGCGGTTTCATTGCCTTCCGCGTCGCGCAGGTAGGGAGGCCCCCATCGGCGGGTGTCATCACCCGCTCCGGCGCGCTCAATTTTTATAACTTCGGCACCGAGGTCGCCCAACGTTTGAGTGCACCAGGGGCCAGCCAATACCCTCGTGAGGTCGAGAACGCGAATGCCGCTAAGAGGGGAAGAGCGTTGATTCATTGATACGTATTCCAGCTTAGATAGGATCCCAAGAGATGACCTCAGGTGAACGCTCGAGCTTATAAAAGCTGTTTCGCATTGCGGGAATGGCGATTTCCGCGACGCTTTCGGGCGTCCAGCCTTCGCTCAAGTGAACGGAGCGGATGGGGCGCGGTTGACTGAACAACATGATTTCATTGGCGCGCACAGCAAAAATTTGGGCGGTTACGTCGTGAGCCGCGTCGGACAATAGGTAAACGGCCAGCGGAGCGATCTTGCCTGCTTCCATTTTTTGCAGTTTGGCAACGCGCTCTTTTTCTTCGGGAGTATCGGCAGGAATCGAGCTGGTCATGCGACTCCAGGCGAACGGTGCAATGCAGTTCGAGCGCACGTTATACCGAGCCAGATCCAGGGCGATCGATTTTGACAGGGCAACAATGCCCAGCTTGGCTGCTGAATAGTTGGCCTGCCCAAAGTTGCCAATCAGGCCAGAAGTGGAGGTCATGTGCACGTATGCGCCGCTTTCCTGATCCCGAAAATAGTTCGCTGCCGCGCGGCTAACATAAAAGGTGCCGTTCAGGTGCACGTCGAGAACAGCACGCCACTCGTCTTCGCTCATCTTGTGGAACATGCGGTCGCGCAGATTGCCCGCATTGTTGACGACCCCATCGATCCGGCCAAAATGATCAAGTGCGCATTGAATGATTCGATTGGCACTGGCCGCATCCGCCACGCTGTCGGTATTGGCAACGGCCTGGCCGCCGGCTGCAACAATTTCATTAACAACTTGTTGAGCCGGGCCAGCATCACCACCTGCACCTTCGAGACTCACCCCGATATCGTTGACAACCACCTTGGCGCCGGCTGCTGCCATGCCCAGAGCGACGGCGCGTCCAATGCCTCCTCCTGCGCCGGTAACCACAACGACCTTGTCTTTGATGAGTCCAGACATAAGAATCTCCTGAAACGTTGTAACTTCTTTCTGATTGGGGGAGGATCGTGAGCTGACCTGTGCTATTGGCGTACCCTCGCCGCGATCGGCCATGCTGGGTGCAGCGAGCGGTTTTGAATGGCACCAGGGCTGCTGGCGACCCCGGTCGAGTTTAGCTCGTTATGGGAAGCTTTTCCCCGATTGCAGCGCGGGTGGCGGGGTAAGCGTCAGGCAGGCTGGCTGCGCCGGTTGCCCGGGATCAGCTTGAAGGTACCGCGGCTGATTGCGAGCTTTTTCCCGCTAGATGCGTCGAGAATGACGCCGTCGCAGAAAGCAATGGAGCGCCCGCGTCGTACGCAACGGCCTTCGATGATGATATCGCCCCGTGCAGACTCCAGGAAGTGTGTCGACATTTCGATCGTGGCGACGCCAAACTCGCTTGGGGCATGAGAACGTGCAGCGGCGCTCATCGTGAAGTCGAGGACGCTCATCAACGTTCCGCCGTGCACTTCGCCTCGGCTATTGACGAGGTTGTCACGGATGGCAAGCGACGTGCGACTGTAGTCCTGTTCTAGCAATTCGGGTCTGAGCCCTAAAAACTCCATGTAGGGAATTGATATCCCGAAATAATCAATGTTGTTTCCTGAAGTGCTCATATGTTTTCCGAGTGGGATACTCGTGTCAAAAGGCTCCACACGCGCTTGATTGTAGGAGATGCATGCCCCGGTCGATACTGGCTTGAGGAATGTTGCGGACGCGAAGGTTCCTCCGCTCCTTGGTCGTCCAGGGACTTTCGGGCACTGAAAGGCGACGGCGGGTCACTTTGAAAGCGTGCCTGCCGCCACCGATCAGGCGGGGGCGGGGTTCAATCTTCCGGCCGCAGATGCGGAAACAGAATGACATCGCGTATGCTTGGGTTATCGGTAAGCAGCATCACAAAACGGTCGATTCCGATCCCACATCCACCCGTGGGGGGCATGCCATATTCCAACGCCCGAACATAGTCTGCGTCGTAGTACATGGCTTCTTCGTCGCCGGCTTCTTTGGCTTCTACCTGGCGCTTGAAGCGCTCAGACTGATCTTCCGGGTCGTTCAGCTCGGAAAACCCGTTAGCCATCTCGCGTCCCGTAATAAACAGCTCGAACCGTTCCGTAATGTCGGGTCGCGTATCCGATGCGCGCGCGAGGGGCGATACCTCGACGGGATAGTCCATGATGAAGGTCGGCTACCACAGCTGCGACTCAACCGTCTCTTCGAATAAAGCGAGTTGCAAGGCGCC
>CAZMVM010000052.1:0-19750 GCA_964569785.1 uncultured Pigmentiphaga sp.
CAGAGGGGGGAAGCGGACATCCTCCCGTTGTTGTATCTTGATTCAGCAGCTACGGGGTTGGCTTGCTGCGCAGGGGGCGCTACTCATGCATGTCCTCGCGTGGCCCGCATCGATAGGTGGGTCGCGAATAGGCTTGCTTCGCGTCTGGATGCGCATGAGCGCTTCCGGGTAGAACAACCGCACTAGCAGCGTTGGAGCTTCCTGGCGTCTTTGTGCTGCCTCTTGGGTACGAAAGCTGTGGCAACATAGCAGCTCAAGAACCACAAAGGCGACACCTTATGACGCGCGTTTTCAACTTTCGCATATCAGGGCGCAATAGAAGCTGGCTGCACGCGATGATCAGTCACGCCGGTCGGTGCGGAATTTTCGTCTTGAGCTTGTTGATCCAGCTAACGCCGATCCCGGCGATCGCATCAGACGTGGAGCGCGTCGGTGATGACGTGTATCTATTTGGACGGGAGGCCATATTCGAAAGCAACACGCTCGGAGATGCCGTCGTTACCGGCGGTAGAGTTTTGCTGCGTGGGTCTATCGGTGGCGACGCTATGGTGGCTGGCGGTGAGGTCAATATTCAGTCGGTGGTGGGCGGCAGTCTCTTTGCTGCGGCCGGTGACGTGGGTATCGAGGGCTACATTCGGAAAAATGCGCGCGCGGCAGGCGAAAGCGTCACCTTGGCGCATGCCGGACAGGTTGAAGGGGCGCTCACGGTGATTGCGCGGCGTATCACGGTCGCGGGGTACGTTGGGGGGTATGCGCTGCTGAACGGGAACCATGTTCATGTTGACGGTACGGTGCGCGGAGATTTACGGGTGAAAGGGGGCAATTTGACCTTGGGTCCGAATGCACTCATCCACGGCCGGCTGGTATACGACGGAGGCACGCCGCCGTCGATTGATCCGAGTGCTCGCGTGCTGGGCGGGATTACCGTTCCCGAAGAGCGTCCCGACGACGCTTCCCCTGGAGTGGCGCACTGGGTGTTGCTGATTGGCCTTATTGTTGTCACCAGTTTGTTTCTTATCCTGGCGCCAAATGCAGTCCGTTACGTGACACGCAGCTTGCGAACGCGTCCCGGCTGGTCTTTCGTCATCGGACTCGTGGCTCTGGTCGGGGTGCCTATGGTCATCCTGGCGCTGGCCATCACCGTTGTCGGCATTCCCCTCAGCGTACTCCTGATATTTTCATACGCAGTTTTGCTGATTTTGGGCTACCTTGTGTTTGCCGCGTCATTGGCCGACCTCACCCTCGAACGTCCGGCAGCGGCGCCCGTCTGGCAACGCATCATTCTTACGGCGTTGGCCCTGGTCGTGCTGTTTGGGTTAGCGTTGATTCCCTATGTGGGCTGGCTGGTATGGATAGTGGCAGTAACTTTCGGGGTTGGTGCCATCGTTCGTAGTACCGTCAGCGCTCTGTCCTGGAATCGGGCCCGTCGTTAGGGCTGTAGGAATCGTGCCGCGTGCGCGGCGCAAAACCAAAGCGCTCCACATCGTCGTCCGCACATTTTCTCTTAGCCCAAGCCGGTAGGCGTGGGCAAACTTATGCGCATCCCTCGTCATCAAGCGTTGGTTTATATACACGTCGCGGCCGTGCTGTTCGGTTTGACGGGGATTTTCGGCGAGCTGATCCGGTCGACCGCAATTGCCATCACCATGTTACGGGCGGCGTTTGCCGTCGCTACGCTCGCCGCTCTTGCCGTTTGGCTAGACGGCCCTTTGGTGCGGGGATTGAATGGCCCGCGAGCTCTGGCGTTGGTGGTGGCGGGCGCTCTCTTGGCTGTGCACTGGGTGACGTTCTTTATCGCCGTCAAAACCGGAGGAGTCGCTGTCGCAACGCTTGGATTCGCCAGCTTCCCTGCGTTTATCGCCTTGTTTGAAGGGTGGGTGTTCCGGGAGCATGTTTCGGGGGCCGAGTGGGGTATGGTTGTGCTGGTAGTGGTTGGCCTCGTGCTCGTGACTCCATCCTTTGAGTTCGGCAACCGGGGAACCCTCGGCTTGATATGGGGGATTGGTTCTGGATTGGCGTTCGCGTGGCTGGCTCTGGTGAACCGTCACTACGTGCGCGGGCTTGACTCCACTCAGGTTGCTGGCTGGCAGAATCTGATTGTGCTGGTAGTGACGCTGCCGTTCGCATTGACTGACGTTGCGACCTTACGCCCCATCGATTGGTTATGGGTGGCCTTGCTAGGCGTGTTCTGTACCGGAGTTTCACATTATTTGTTTGTCTTCAGTTTGACTCGCTTACCCGCGCGCACGGCCGGTCTGGTCATCGCATTGGAGCCCGTCTACGCGATCGCCTTTGCGTGGCTGTTGTTTTCACAACAGCCCACCTTACGGATGGCGGTAGGCGGCAGTCTGATCCTCGCCGCCGTGGTGTGGTCGACCTATCAGCCATCTGGCCAGCGAAAAACCTAACACAGCCTGCATCGCGCCATGCCCAGGGTGTATGACGCACGCCACTCGCATCAGCGGCCGTTGAGGGGCACGGCGGCAGCGTACCCGCGTTACTTCTGTTGGCCGCAAAACTTGTCGGCGACAGCCGGGTTCACGACGTAGGGGTTGTGGTTCCCCTGGATGGCTGCGATGCGTTTGTCGCGCACCCGCTCCCAGGCATCGACGGGATAGGTACGATGCCAAACACAGAACAGGCGGCGTTGTTGGTCACTCATGCGCAACTTATACTTTTCATGCATGTAGAAGTAGATGCGCGCGATCTTACCCCGCTCGTTGGGACGAGGCTGCGCGCGGCGGCCTTTGAAGTCAACTGCGATGGGACACTGCCCATACATGGTGGGATTATTGTCCCAAACCGTAAACCTGAAGTTGCCGCGGTCATTGTTGAATTCTCCAATCGCTGGCACGAGGTTGTGCAGATCGCCTTCAGCCTTGTTAAAGAGGGGGTCTGTGCGCGTGCAGTTTCGGCGGCCCCCATTTTGCCAGCATTGACGTTGATGCCCGATAACCCAGGCAGGAACGACGTGTTCCCATTCGATGCGACCAGCCCGGTTCGCGTCTTTGCGAACCTGGTATCCACAAGACTCGAGGTCCACGCGATTACCGTGGTAAAGACAACCGCAATAGAACTCGGTCTCATAGCCTTTAAAGACTTGCGGGAGAACTTTCTTGGCATTGCGAAAGTTTCTGTGTCCCACCTCGTGAGGGCGGGAAACCAGTGTTTCAGCGTGTGAGACTAGGGATAACGCGAGGAGTACTAGGGTTACAACGTATTTCATGGCCCGGATTGTACGACTGCTCTGCCGCGATATGAGAACTGGGCAGATGCTTATAGAATCTTGATCGTGGACAGACGGGGCGGTATTAGCAAGAATTGTTGGCGCATCCCCAACGCGAAGGCGTCGAACTTTGCCGAGAATCCATGCTTCCCCCTCGTTTTTCTCACGTTGAGCCTTACCTGTTCATCGCTGCGTTCATCGCGGCCGTTCTGATTGCGTATGCGTTGCACTAGCGCCGGGCCCTCACACCGAACGACAGAGTGCTGAAGAACAGAGCGTCGCCGTAAGCGTTCTCCAGCTGTTGGGCGGCAGGCTCCGTTTCGTAATCATGTCAACCGCAGCCGGCGCTCCCCCTTGATTTTTATCGCCCTTGACCCCATCTAGCGTCCGTTTTCCCGTTCAGGCGCAGTCGCCTCGCTGGACTGCCGTCTGACCGGGGGCGCCGACCCGTGTCGCGCTTCTGACTTCCATGGGATGTTTTGACACATGAACCAGGTACCAACTTCTTCCTCTTCTGAAACACTGGACTTTCAGGCCGAAGTAAAGCAGCTGCTGCACTTAATGATTCACTCTTTGTATAGCAACAAGGAAATCTTTCTGCGGGAGCTGATTTCAAACGCTTCGGATGCGTGTGACAAGTTGCGCTTTGAGGCGATCGACCAAGCAGAGCTTTACGAAGGAGATGGTGAGCTTCGGATACGTGTTTCGTACGACAAAGAAGCGCGCACCATCACCGTCAGCGACAACGGCATCGGTATGAGCCGCGATGAGGTGATCAACAACCTGGGGACGATTGCCCGCTCCGGTACGCGCGAGTTCTTTACCCGGCTTACCGGCGATCAGAAAGAAGATGCACAGTTGATCGGGCAATTCGGTGTTGGCTTTTATTCCTCGTTTATCGTGGCCGAAAAGGTGACGGTCGAAACGCGGCGCGCGGGAGTGCCCGCGGCGGCTGCCGTGCGTTGGGAATCGGCCGGTGACGGCTCGTTCACGGTCACTCCCATCGAAAAGTCGGGTCGAGGAACGGATATCACGCTGAAGCTGCGGGACGGGGAAGACGAGTTCCTTTCGGGCTGGCGTTTGCGTGAGATCGTGCGTCGCTATTCAGACCACATTTCGCTGCCAATTCTCATGAAGAAAGAGGAGTGGGACAGCGAGAAGAACGAGCACGTGCTCCAGGAGGAAGAGGAGACTGTCAACCAGGCCAGTGCTTTGTGGTCTCGCTCCAGGAGCGAAATCACGGACGAGCAGTATCGCGAGTTTTACAAGCATGTGGCGCACGATTTCGAGGATCCGTTAGCGTGGACCCACAACCGTGTGGAAGGGCGAACGGAATATACACAACTGCTCTATATTCCGAAGCGCGCGCCTTTCGATCTGTGGGACCGGGACGCGAAGCGTGGCATTAAGCTTTACGTGAAGCGCGTCTTCATCATGGATGATGCCGAACAGCTCTTGCCAGGCTATCTGCGGTTTGTTCGCGGTATCGTCGACTCTGCAGATCTGCCCCTGAACGTTTCGCGCGAAATTCTTCAAGAGAGCCGCGATGTGCGGGCGATTCGTGAAGGGTGCACGCGACGCATCTTGTCGCTGCTCGATGACCTCGCCGAAAACCGTCCGGATGATTACGCGATCTTCTGGCGCGAGTTTGGGCAAGTGCTCAAGGAGGGTACGGGTGAAGATTTCGCGAACCGCGAGCGGATTGCGAAACTGTTGCGCTTTGCGTCGACTCACAACGATTCGTCGGTGCAAAACGTGTCGTTGAGCGACTACGTGAGCCGCATGAAAGAAGGTCAGGAGAAAATCTATTACGTGACCGCCGACACTTACGCGACGGCCAGCAATAGTCCTCATCTTGAAATCTTCCGGAAGAAGGGCATCGAGGTCTTACTGCTAACCGACCGCATCGACGAGTGGATGCTGACATACCTTACGGAATTTGATGGCAAGCCGCTTGCTTCCATTGCAAAGGGGAGCCTTGACCTGGGCGATCTGGCCGACGAGGAGGAGAAGAAAAAACAGGAGTCGGTAGGAGAAAGTGTCAAGCCGCTCGTTGAACGTTTGAAGAAAGCTCTGGGCGACAAGGTGAAGGACGTAAGGGTCACTTTCCGGCTTATCGACTCGCCTGCCTGCGTGGTTGTTGACGAGCACGAGCTGAGCCAGAACTTGCAACGGATGCTGCGCGCGGCAGGACAAGAGGCGCCTGTTAGCAAGCCCATTCTTGAGATCAACCCTGAACATGCTTTAATTGCGCGGCTGACCAACCTGGACGAAGCGGAGCTTGCGGAATGGAGCTACCTGTTACTCGACCAGGCGTTGCTTGCTGAAGGTGCGCCGCTGGAGGACCCAGCGCGATTTGTGAAACGAATGAACCAGCTGCTGTTGGGCAGGGTCAATTGAATACCTCTGTTCAGTCTCCCGAACTCGATACGCCCACCCTGTCTGAATCGAGCGGCATTCGCTACTTGCACTTCGGCACCGAGTGGATTCAAGGAGCCATGGCGGTGTCGGAGCCGAGTCGCCTGGTCCTTGAATACACCCGCCAAATGATGGCGTGGCTATTATTCATGGATCCTCCGCGTGCACCCCAAAGCATTGCTACGTTGGGGCTCGGAGCGGGCTCGCTGGTGCGTTATTGTCTGAAGCATACGGCGAGTCGTGTCCGGGTCGTCGAGTGGAACCCGCAAGTGGTTGCGGTATGCCAGATGTATTTTCGGCTACCAGCGGCCAGTCGACGACTTATCATTGATTTAGACGACGCGGCCGACTGGGTCGCCGACCCCGAGCATCGCGGGTGCAGCCCCGTAGTAATGGTTGATCTGTACGACGGCGAGGCCCGGGGGCCGGTGCGCGATTCGATCGAGTTCTACACGCATTGTCGGCATGTTCTAGGGGAGCGCGGCATACTCACGGTTAATCTGTTCGGAGAGCATGAAAGCTTTCCGCGCAACTTGCATCACCTGGATCAAGCCTTTGACGGCAGGGTCGTGCTCCTCCCGGAAATCGATGCAGGCAACCGCATAGCCCTCGCGTTTACTGGTGAGACGTTCGAGTTCGAACCCGACGCCTTGCTGGCACGCGCTGAAATGGTCGAAGGCCGCTACGGATTGCCTGCCCGTCGCTGGGCTCGGGCGCTCATGCGTCAGGGCTCCGGTAGGCGCAAGAGCCGCTCAGCCGAGCCGCTATACTTTTAAAGAGTGGCTGCTGGCCACCACATGTGCGGTAGGGACATAAAGCACGCGTTAATACGCGTGCTTGTCGAAAACGATGAGCAGGGCGGTTCGAAACAATATCTTGATGTCGAGCCACAGCGACCAGTTCTGGATGTAGTAGCGGTCGTACTCGACCCGCTTCACCATTTTTTCGATAGTGTCCGTTTCACCTCGTAAGCCGTTCACCTGCGCCCAGCCCGTCAGGCCGGGTTTGACCGAGTAGCGCAGCATATATCCATGAATGAGCTTGCGGTAGAGTTCATTGTGTTCGGCAGCATGGGGGCGCGGCCCGACCAAACTCATGTGGCCAAGTAAGACGTTAATGAGCTGAGGCAATTCATCGAGGGAAAGTCGGCGTAGTACGCGTCCTACGGGGGTGATGCGTGCGTCATCGCGGGTTGCTTGTTTAAGCTCACCGTCAGGTTGATGTACGTACATGGTGCGAAATTTGTACACATTGATGGCCTGTCCACTGTGCCCGTAGCGTACTTGCTTAAAGAAAACCGGCCCCGGAGATGAAATGCGAACAGCCAATGCAATAACTGCCATCAGCGGGGCAAGCAGCACCAACCCCAATAATGACAGCACGATATCCATGGCGCGCTTCAGAATGCGGGCCATCCCAAGAATAGGGGTTTCGTGAATGGTCAGCACGGGGATGCCGGCAATCGCATTGGCTGTCACCGAGTGATTCGCCAGCGCCCGTGCTTCGGGGACTACGTACATTGACGCTGTGGTATCGGCAATCGATTCAATGACCTTAACCCACTCAGGATGTTTAAAGGCGTCAAGACTGAGAAATACTGCTTCATATTCGCCTTGGCTAAGATCCTCAAGGGCCTTGCTCACGTCGCCCAAATACATTAAAGGTTGAGATGCCGGCTGACCCTGAGCAGAGTTTGTTGGGGCTCCGTAGTACCCCGCCACTTGGAAGCCAAGGGCCGGTGTTCTTCGCAGGCGTTGCGCCAACAAAAGACTTTCGGCGCCGGGGTTGATAAACACAGCATCACGTTGCCGCTCGTCACTGGCGTAAAAACGAGTGGCCGTTAAGCGCATGAGATACAGTGCAAGTAGCGTGATCGGAAGCGTGGCCACCGCCCAGCCCACGAGAACCGGTTGGGGAACCCCTTCTGATACTCCGGGAATCATGGCGTAGGCAAGACTCACGTACAGTACCGAGCGCAACCAGGGAGGAATCGTCTTGGCAAGCATGTAGCCCGTTTCCCGCGCACTTAACAGTAAGCGGAAACGGTAAAAGACGACGGACGTGCTCGCCACGATGACAGCCATGAATAGCGCGTTCGGAGCGACCGCTGCCTGGGCGTAGGCTCGCGAGACGAGCAAGTAAACCCCGATTGATAACAGGGAAAGTCCCAGGGCGACGAAACCAAAATAGAGACGTGTATGCTGGCGGGCTACTTCGGGGGATGTCGCGACGGGTGTACTAAAGACGTTGCGTTCATGAGCCATGGTAGTGTCGCCATTCTTGCCAGCACAATCGGACAAAGCTCCAGCTATCGACCAGATATCGCCGCCAGAGTCGGCGTGGATTCGACAGCAAGCGCCAGAGCCATTCAAAACCCGCGCGTTGCATCCAGCGGGGCGCGCGCCTTTGTATCCCCAGGGCGAACTCCAAGGCGGCGCCTACACATAGCATGGCTCCACCCGGCATCGACGAGCCATAGTGTAGCGCCCAAATCTCTTGTTTCGGAAACCCCAAACAGACAAAAATGATCTGGCAATTTAATTGCGCAACTTGTTTTGCAAGGGCCGCGCTTTCGTCTCCTTCAGGGTTGAACCCCATGGAGGGTGAAAGAATTTTCACCTTCAGTCCTGGATAGCGTTGGGCGAACCGTTCGTATAGCTCACTTTCCATGCCGGGGCGTCCGCCGACCACGGCCACTTGCCACGAGTGTTCAACAGCCTTTTCGCAGAGCGCCACGAACAAATCGGCCCCGGTGACTCGCGCCGGCAAGGGTCGTCCAATCAAGCGGCTAAACCAAACGAGCGGCATGCCGTCCGCGAAGATGAAGTCAGCACGCGCATACTCGCCTTGAAAGGCGGGCATTTGAGCCAGCTTCACCAGGTGATCGACATTGGGGGTAACCACGATACTGGCACGATCGGCGGCACGGGTCGCCGCAGCACTGACCAAGTTGACTGCTTCGGCAAATTCAACGGCGTGCAGGGGGAGGTTGAAGATAGTGTGGATTGCGGAAGAGGTTGCCATTAATTGGAGAGCATTACTTTTGAGGCCGCTGCGATCGTCGTGTTCGACACAGAAACAACACTTAAGGCTGTGTTGGTCGTGCCTGCGGTATTCAAATAGCGTTGATACCGGGAAAACAAGTTGACTCGAGCCTATACTACTGAAACCAAATGATAACTTTGATTATGGCTCGAATAAAACGGGCTGGTTTGTTGCGGATCAAAGAGAGCTGTTGTCAGCTGGGTACAATTTCAGTACGTCAAGACAATGCCGTGGCCGATGCGCGTGAACACTATTAGATCAATCCTGATTTTCATACTGGCAAGTGCGTGGTCGCTTGTCTTTGCTCAAGGCGCCGATGTTGTTTCGGGCGCGCCTTCTGCCCGCTTGCAAGGAAGAGTTTTTGAACCTTCGGGAGCAGTGGCAAAGGTAGGGCCAGGCGATATCTTGGCGATCACTGTTTATGGCCAGCCCGATTTAAGTTCCCGGGTAACCGTCGATATTGATGGTCAAATCACCCTGCCTTTGATCGGTGAATTAAAGGTCGAAGGCTGGTCACCCTCCGAGGTGGGGCGCGAAGTGGGGCGACAGCTCCGCGAACGAGGCTATCTCGTCGATCCCAGCGTATCGGTCGAAGTGGTCACGGTTAGAAGCCAGGTTGCATCCGTACTGGGTGAAGTGCGTCACCCCGGTCGCTACGCCATCGATGGCACACTCACCTTACTAGAACTCATAGCCTTGGCAGGTGGCTTAGAGGACAACGCTGATACGGTCGTTACCCTGTTACGTCGCGACGAGAATGGGCAGCCTGTAGCGTTGCGTATTCCCGTGGTCAAAGGAGATGACGCTCAGCCCGCCCCAGAGGCACAAGCGCTCGAATTGCAGCCGGGTGACGTAGTGCATGTCAGCGAGGCACCGCTGTTCTACGTGTATGGTGAAGTTTTGCGTGCCGGCGCGTTCCCGTATAAACCCGAAATGAACGTGATGCGCGCTTTAAGTCTCGCGGGCGGATTAACACAACGCGGAACAGAGCGTCGGCTGGAGATTCGCCGCGTCGATCCTGAAACCGGGCAGCTTGTCCGCATTCGTGTAACACCTGCCGCTCCCCTAGAGCCCGGCGACGTCGTCTATGTTAACGAACGTTGGTTTTGAGCGTGACGACAGACATTGGCCGCGTCAGTCCGCGTGTATTGACGCGTCGAAACATGCTGAAACGGTGGAAGCAGGTTGCAACGGCCGTATTCCTAACCGTGTGCGGTACGGCAATGGCCACCCAATTTCCCGAAGGAATCGAATATAACTTGCAGGCCGAAGCATTCGGTCGCTACGAGAGCAATCCCTTTCGGTTCTCCGACGCGTCGCTCGTTAATGCACGCAGTTCCTCAGTTTGGCATTCAGTCGTACGCGGCGGCTTAGTCGTGCCGCTACTGTCTGAACGTACCCGATTGGAAATGTCCGGTACATATGGCCGGGCACAGTATTCTAGATTCTCGCAGTTAAATCACCATCCGGCTCGCTTCGATGGGGCGTTTTATTGGCACTGGGGCCGGTTACTGGAAGGCTCCTTCAGCTATGTGTACGACGATCGGCTGTATCGCTATTTGAACCGTACCTGGCCCGATCGCGATATGGTTCATACCCGGCGCGCACAGGCGACTGTGGGGCTAAAAATATCCGAATCATTGACTATGCCCATACTCAGCGTCATGTCGGATCGCATTACCTACGATCACCACGAAACGCGCATGTTCTTTAATCGGAACGTGGATCAATACCAGTTGGCGATGCGCTATTCGGGCATGGGCCTATCAAGGGTGCAGGCCGGCATACGCGAAATTCGCGGAGATTACTTCGATCGAACTCCGGCTTGGATCGCTCTGATCGATCGCAGGTACCGTGATCGGGAAGTTTTTCTGGACGTGAACTGGGAACGCAATCATCGAACGATACTGGGCGCAGAACTGGGCTATCGCAAGCGCAAGTACGATTTACTGACGGAGCGCGACGCCAATCTCCCCCACGTATTGTTAAGAATGGGTTGGCGGTACTCAGTAAAAACACGCTTCGACTTTGTTGCGTGGCATCGTTCGTACCCGAACGATGAAGATCCTGAGGTGCTGTATGGCACGATCACCGCAGGGCGCGCGCAGGTACGGTGGCAGCCTTCTGACAAAGCCTGGCTTTCTCTGGCGGTCACGCGAGAGCGTGAAGTAGATACCATCTTGACGGGTGATAAAGGCGGAGTGCGTCATACGCTTCGTGTCGGCCCCCGTTTTGAATGGCAAATAAATCGCAACGTTATGCTTGTGCTCGACGGGTGGCATGAGCGCACACGCGGGAGTAGTGGGAGCTCGAGTTATCGGATGAACGTGGCGCGCATTGGGATTGTGCTGAGCACCGACAATGGGTACACACGACCAGCCCGCATTCAATGGCATCCTGAATGCGATCCCCCACGACCGATGGAAACTTTAGCCTGTCAACCATAACTCACGTGCGCTTCATGACGGCATAATAATCGTGCGAGATTGTCCGGCAGGCCATTGCGATCGGTGATTGAATGCACCGTTACGATCCCGGCAGGGATTGCATCCGCACGGATGCATTTAAGTCGTGCTTGAAGTATAAAACTGTGTCCGGCAAACGCCTTTCACGTAACGCAAAGAAGGCGAGGGCGGCCGGGTAACTTCGCATATCGTCTGCCGGAGGGCTGATCAGCCGGCGCTAATTACGATCGGTGCGAATCCAGCGTTGATTACCTCGGTACGTAGCACGTGCGACGAGTTTCCAAAGCACATAATACGGTACGAATGCTAGCGCGCGTAAACCCGACTTTCCAGTACCTGACAGCTGCCATCCCCGAGCCACGTGCGCAATAAGCAATCCCATGCAAGCTAGGTAGACAATAACGAATGCAGACAGGGGAGCAACCCAGATGCTTCCCGTGGCAGTGAGCGCCAACAAGCCGCCTAACCACACCAGCAGTTGCGCCAGGGGAGGGGTAAGCAAATCTGCCAGCAGATCGAAACAAACCTTACTCTTAGACCGCACAGTGGCCGCTAGTAAGGGCAAGGCGTAACGCTTGAATAACCCGCGGCGTCCGCCTTCCCACCGTTGCCTTTGCCGACCGGCGGCAGTCGCGGAACTGGCGCTTTCTGCGTTTGCCTGGGCTTCCTCGGCATACCACACCCGCACCCCGTGCAGCCCCAGTTGAATGCCGTATTCAACGTCTTCCGCCAATGAGTAGGCTTGATAAGGGATACGCTGCAAGAGCCGGTGTGCGAAGCACATGCCGTTTCCGCGCAGGCCGCACGACACGCCAAGCCGTTCCCGCGCGCGAGAGCGGATGGTATGGAATGCGGCATAAGCAATCGCCGTGAGGCAGGTACGCCACGAGGTAGCGAAGTCGCGTATGCTATGCGTGGCCTGTACAGCCTCGGCCCCTTGCTCTAGGCGCGCCGCAAAGGCTGCAAGTATGTTGGTCGATACATCGGTATCCGCATCGACGATGACCACGGCATCAGCCTCGCGTTCGCGAATGCTACGTTGGAGAGCGTAAGCAAGTGCGTACCCCTTGCCACGCTCCTGCGGGTTATCACGCGGCCAAACCTCAGCCCCCGCCTGTGCGGCGAACGCCGACGTGTTGTCCGTACAGTTATCAGCGACAACAATGACCCGATAGGCCGAACGTGGCCAATCGACAGCAAGCAGGCTTGCTACGGTACGTGCGATGCCTGTCTCTTCGTTGTGTGCTGGCACAATAATGTCGAATCGCCAGTGACGCCCAGCGAGCCGCGGCACCGATAATTGTTGGGATAATACGGTTAGCATGCCCAAATATAGACAGGCTGATACCGGCACCACCGACAATGCGATTAAGAATCCGTACAGCAGGGCCATGCGTAAACCTCATTGAATGAAGGGCTGCCAAATCCGCTCGACTCAACCAACTGTATTGGACGCTCCGTGGCCGGGATTTACCGCGCGCGTCGTGCGCCGGTTGCATCGATCACCACTTCGTACCACGGACTGGTTTCTTCAGGGGTGGCGTGTAAATGCAACTGTAGTCTGTTCTGTGATCGTCTTACGCGTTCAGGGGGGAGTGCCGGTAGCCGTTGGCCACTGCCATCAAGCGGATAGGCCGTGACTTCACCGCTCACGGCCTCCCAGCTTACCCGAGCTTCTTGTCGACGGAGCCAGGCAGAGCCCTGAGCATAACGGGAGGCGGAAGGCATTTGCTGATGCGTGGGATCGGGCTCCAGCGTGTAAGAGCCCCGTCCGCCAGGGTGCGGTACTTTGCGCTTCGGGCGTTCCGGCCGAGAGCCCGGTTGTGAGCTCACGGTTTCGCTGCCGAGTGTCAGGAGTAAGTGGCGTGATACCTGGATGGGGTGGTTATCCAATGTGCTTAACATGAGCCCTGCAGCGTGAGGTTCGGGTGATTCATAGTGCACGCTGAGCACGTCGCCACGGGTGGTGCGCCCGGGTACTCGACCGAATATCCCAGCAGCTTTCAGCGTGGTGAGATACGCCAGTTGCTGAAAAGGGTCGTAACGCAATGCTTGGCCTGGGCTGGCATAAGGGGCTTGGGGCGCTTGCGGGGCAGTGAACTCTCCGACCGAATCGGGCGCAATCGCGATGCGATACTGCCATGCATCCTCTGGCACCACGCCAAGGCGCACGCTTATGTAGCGACTTAATGCATCAGAATCAGGCTCCGCTGCAATAGCGGCTTGTGTAGCAGTAGGCAGTGGCAGACGTAGCGTTTGGGGTAGGGGCTGAGGCGTATGTTCGCGAAAAATTCGGGCGCTTTGCCCCGTGACGACATACTTTCCCCAGTCGCCCAGAAGGGCAAAGTTGGCGGGCGCTCCGGGTTCTCCTGTGAGGACGTCATACTCGTAAAAGAACAAACCATCCCAGTCCTGTAGGTTGGCGATGGCCGCCATGAGTGGCAAGATTTGCGCGCCATAGAGGCTGGGGTAGGGCTGGTTAAATTCGCTGATGACGAAGGGTTTGCGCCAATCGCGCCAGAATGACTCGGACAGCAGCAAGTTCATTCGATTGCCGGTAATGGACTCGTCCCACATTTGCCAGTCACGGGGTTCCCCATGACCATGGGTAAAGGTGGGGTGATCGATGTAAAAATGACTGTCGAGATAATCCATGTCGGCCTGAGCCGTGAAGTTCAATGCCCCTCCATAGCTCATTTGAGTCCCCGTGACCGGCACCCATAGATCCAGGGTGCGTTTGACGGTTTCTCGCATGCGGTTAAAGTATTCCGCATCGGTGTTGGCCAGAAAACGTACGAAATCATCCACACGGCGAAGCCGGCCCGATGGTGCCGACGAATCCAAGTGCGTTTTGGGCGAGACCAAGCCTGGGGCAAGCTGACTAATCTGGCGGCGTACGCGGTCGGACCAAGAGCGCTCGTGCGTTAGCGCGAGGTTGGCGTCGATTACGCTCAGTAATTCGGGTTGAGCCGTTTTGCCGTCGCAGGTGTTCCATGCGCTGCAAGCGCTTTCCAGTGAGCCGTAGCGTTGCATCAACCACTCGTGCCAACGCTCGCGCAAGATGGGTCGGTAGGCGGGCGGAGTGGCGTCGTTCCATTCATGACGATGCCAAGCAGCCAGGAGCGAGGATTCGTTATTGATTTCCACCATGGCCAACGCAGGGCTGCCCTGAAGGTTCAAGCGTTGAATGAGCTCCGTGGCGTAGCGTTCCTGCAGTTCGATCATACGCGGGTGATAGACCAGGATTGGCGCGCCAATGGCTCGCTTCATGCGGGTACGATCGTAATCCGGTACACCATCAATGTGAGGTCGAAACTGGAATCCCACTCTTAGATTGAGGTTGACGTACAGGCCCTCCGCCGCCAAGGACTGAATGAAATGTCGCAGACGGTTAATGGCCTCTTCATTAAAGCTGGGATATGGCCCTGTAGTCAGGACACTGCGGGGATGGGTGGAGCTATTATCTGGCGCGGTGTCCAGGTGGTGAAGCCGGACGGCGTTAAATCCAAGTTTACGTAGGGCCCGCGCGACTTCGCGGGCCTGATCCCGAGCAGGAAAATTAGCGCCAAAGCTAAGATTTACGCCAAAGAAGCGCACTCGTTCGTCATCATCTGTGTGCGGCTGAAGGTCGGGGCCCACCTTGTAAAAATGCGGGCCAGACACGAACACCCGGTCGGCAGCAGTCAGGGGTTGGTTCAAGTCAGATTGGTCCGGAGCACCTGACAACTTTGCGGGGTTCACTTTGAAACTAAAAAAGCTGCCGTCTTCACTATAGCGAACCCCATGAGTAGAGGTGTTCGTAAAAGTCGCTTGGCTGGCGAATGCGAGAGGCGCTGCAAGATAAGCCGCACTCACTAAAACAGCTTGCGCCGCCACCCATACGACCCTGTGGATGATTCGATCAACGCAAGCCTTCCGGCATGATGAGCGGGCAACGCAAAGGCGAAGAAGAAACCAACACAAGACAGGGGACGGCATCATTTGCTTAGACACCCTACCAGCTCGCGTGGCTGCTGACACACTTTTTCGTGCGACAACGTCATGAGTGAATCACCCGCAAATTGGTTGCGTGCGTTGCGGTGGTTCGGAGTGTGGCCATTTCCCGTGCCGTAACCACGATCGACATCAGCAGCAGGGCGTTTTGAAACATCACACCGTTAAATAGCTGGCCTTCGGAAAAGTTGCTCGTCACAATCATGGCCAAGAGCGCCCAATGAAACGGTGCGATGTGGGAACCTGCCAGGCTAAGACGCACTAAGAAACCGGCATGTACGGCGAGCACTGCAAGCGCAAGCGTTAAGCCGATAACGCCGGTTTCATTGAGTAAGTCGAGATAGCCATTGTGGGCCTGCAATGGAATCCAGCCGAGCGCATCGATGATGTACTGAGAGGGACTACCCACGTTCAGCCAAAACGCCCCATAGCCGATCCCGGTCCAAAGATGTTGGCGGACTTCCAACATGACCAGATCCCAGAGCTCGGTACGGCCGGTAAGGTCGGTAGACTTATGAAATAGCCAGGAAACTGGGCTGGAGAGCTCTGAGAAACTCGGTAAACGCCCAGCCACAAGTTGGAAGACCAAGAGACCGATGCAGGTTACTGCGACCAGGCCAAGGAGCGCAACGTAGCGAAGATGTTGGCCTGCCACATACTGACGGCGCGCCAGCATCCAGGCGCCGCATCCCACGCCGGCGCTAAGCAGTGCAGTGGAGCTTTTGGCCATTATCAGCATTGCCAGGGCCAGTAACAGCCCAAGGATTCCGATGCTACGTGACACCCAACGGGAGTCGAGTGCTTGCAGCCAGGTTAATACGCTGAACGCGGCTACCGTTCCGAGGGTGTTCTTGTGCCACATAATGCCCCGCCACGCATTGTCACGAAGCGAGTCGACGCTCATTTGCGGCAAGAGCACAACGCTAAGGAGCGACGCCATTAAAAGTAGGGCCAGAGTCCACCACAAGGTGCGTTGAAAAAACTCTTGATGCACGAAAGGCAAAGTGAGCGTTAATCCAAGCAAAACGAGACCGATTTGTTGTATGACGCGTTTGGCGCTCACGATAGGGTAGGGAGACCACCCGATGGTTAAAACACACCACAGCAAAAACAGCCACAAGCACCAATTGACGTACTTAACGGTATCCCACGCTGCTGCGCTGTACTTCAGGCAAAAGATACCCGCCACGGTGAAAATGAACCCGAAGGTGAGCTGAAACCGCGCCGACCCTTCGGTAAAGTCGCCCGCAGTTTGATGCAGGGCGAAGAAGTTCTCGGTCCGAATCAGTGGGACAGCGAGGGCCAATGCCACGATGAGCCCAATCAACAGATATGCGACACGGTGCTTTCTGGTTTCGGACGCGCTCGATGGTTGTTGTGAGGCTGGTATGTCCGGAATGTCCCAGGCGGGCGGCGTGGCTGGTCCTTTTTCAACTGGGGAGATGGCCATAGTGGACTTAGGCGGTGGCGTATTCATGATATCGATACCCCATGAGAGCGGTAAGCTTGCCCATTTGTGCATAGGCTGTCCGTAGCCAGCGCAGTGCCGTTGCCCGGGAAACCGGCAGGGCGGCTAGGCTGAGCACCAGAGCCACGGGTAAACGCATCAACGCTTGCACCCCAAGTTCTGCAGTGCGCGTCCATCGTCGCACGCCGCGCAGCCGCGCCACTTCGGCACGGACAAAGCTCTGCCCGCCGCGGAAGCTCCGTTGCAATACCCATGAAATCGTCAGGCGGCTGTCAGGAACATCTTCATGGACGACTGCCTCAGCGCACCATACCAAACGGGCGCCGAGCTGCTGTAGGTCCCAAAAGAGCATGGTGTCGGAACCGCCCGTGACGCCAAACGTAGGGTCGAAGGGCCCGGGCACATGAAGTAGCAACTCGCGACGGATCAGGACATTCCCTGAATAGGCCTGACGTGACTGCAGCAGGGTACCGGTGGGAAGGTTATGCGGCTGAAAGATGCCGCAGTTTCGTAACCATGACGGCGTGCCTTCGGGATAGCGAGGAAGCACGGGCCCTAAAACCACGTCGGCGTTCTCGGCGCGTTGCGTTGCGACCAGTTGCTGCAGCCAGTCGGGCTCGGGCGTTTCATCGTCATCGATGATGGCGATCCAATCGCCGGTTGCCGCATGAATAGCGGCATTACGGGCGAGGGCTATGTTTGGCGTGGGTAAATGGCGCGCAGTAAGCGGGTACGACCCATGTTGCTTCCAGTGTTGAATGATTGCTTGTGCCGACTCATCTGGATCGTTGTCCACAATGACCAATTCACAGAACAGTCCGGTGCGATCCAGATGCTCGAGCTCGTTAAGAAGCGAGTCCAGTAAAGCGGGACGGCGGAATGTGCAGATGCAGATACTGATTTTCATCGCGGTGACTCCCACTTCTGTTGAGCTGCTTTGTAGTACTGGGCACGCGTGACCGGATACAAAATGCCCCAGATGTAAACAACATTGAATGTGGCGACGACAATGAGTGCGTAGATGGCACCAGCGGCGCCAAAGGTGGGCAATGTGACAACAATACTCAGCACCATGAGCCCGAGGCTGAAGATGGAGGCCGTGAGCAGCGCGGGATAGCGGTCGGCACTAAGCAACCAACCGGTTCCCACCATGTGAATGGTGTAAAGGACAAAGTAGGCTGCCCAAGGCAGTGTGAGCTCTTGGACATTGGCGTATTCTGGGCCCAGCAGCGTTGTCTGTAGCCAGGGCAAGGCCAGCCAAAGTATGCCCGTGTAGGCCAACGCCAGGATTACCAGCGTTACAAGAGAGCCACCCAAGGTGCGGTGCAAGGCGCGGTAGTTATGCGCCGCAATTTGTTGGCTCATACGAGGACGCGCAACCCGCTGCCAGGCAACCACCAGCAGTGATATGGGCATCAGCAAAAGACGCGAGGCGCTGAGGTCGGCCGCCGCGCCAACTCCCGCCCACGCAGCAGCCAGGTAGAGGTAGCTGTAGTTGATCAGCCAGGCAATGGTGGCGCCTGGCAGACCGAAGCGAGCGCGCTGCCAGGCGCTTTGCAATGCCAGTCGATAGCGGGTCTTGTTGGCAAGGCCTGCATCAGCGTGATCCAACAAAGGACTTGGCCCGGCTCTGTGCGCGAATGCTAAGGCCGCCAGATTACCACCCGCCATCACCAGGAACAGTCTTGGAAGTTGAAGGGCGGCCTGCGTAGCCAGCAAGATAGCCACACCGGAAATCAACACGCCGCCATAAATGAGGTCGGTGCGAAAGACCTGTTCGGCTCGGTGTTCGATAAAGCCAAGAGCCCGCTGGAACTCACGCAGTGAGTTCGTATAAACATAGGCTGCAAAAGCGCCTGCAATGCTCCAGGGGTGCGAATAATCGAAATAGGAAATGACGCCAGCACAGGCCAAGGCGGTGATGAAGGAAAGTACTAGCGACACCCGGCCGTGGAAACGGTGCAAGTCGACGATGAGGGCGGCGCGGGAGTCTGGTGTTCGGGTCGGTGCGAGCGTCGTGAGAGGGTTGATGATGAATGATTCCATCATCGAGGTCACGAAAAGCGCAGCAACGAATAGTTGCGCATAGATGCCGTATGACTCACGGGTGGCAAAGTGGATGAGTACCAGGCCGAGTATCAGGTTGATGGCGCTCAGCCACGCCTGATCGAGCAACGAGGTGATCGATTGCAGGACAAAGCGCCGCGGCATCATAAACTTACGCCGGGTCGGCGGCGGTGTGTTTAAGGTGGCCTGCTCGACGTGGGTCAACCCGCTTGGGGGCGGCGTTATAGACCGTGCCGAGTACGCGCGCTCCGGAGCGAATCAGTATATTCTCGAGTTGACGGAGCTCTTTGAGCCAGGTGACGTCTTTACGGCCAACGAGCAAACAGCCGTCGACTTGACGAGCAATAACTTGCGCATCTGACGATTCCAGGCCTGGAGGGGTATCTACCACGATAACATCATAGCGCTCGCGTAATGGCTGCAGGAATCTGCGCAAGGCGGGCTCGGCCAGTATCTCGAGTGGGTTGGGCGGCTGCGGCCCTGCGTCGAGTAGGTATAAGTTGGGAAAGCTTTGCAAGGGCTGTTCGATCGCCATCGGAGTACGGCCGCTAAGCATGGTAGACAGCCCAACATCGCGTCGTCCGCGCAAGTCGCCGATTCCGCGTTGGCCGGCGGTGCGCAGATTCGCATTTAAGAGCAGGGTGCGTAAGCCGGTCTGAGAAAATGCCAACGCAAGGCTGGCGGACAGATAACTCTTGCCTTCGCCCGCCCGCGGGCTAACCACCGCAAAAGCCATGGATGCTTGTTCATTGAACAATACAGTGAGATTGCTGCGAATGCGCCGGATTGCTTCGGCTTCGGGGCTGAAGGGGGCATTGGCGATCGCTAAGTGCCGGATGGGGCCGTCCTGCTCCGTCAGTGTGGTAGGGTAGTTGAAATGACGGGACAAAACCGCCTGCACATCTTGTTGGCTGACGAAACCGAGTTGTATCGCAGCCTGGCCAAAACGCAACTGAGTTTTGCGCTGCAGGTTCAACACCTGTTGCACTTGCTCGGGCGTCAGCAGGCCGGCCCGAATAAATTGTTCGCCGATTGGTTGGGCCGCCAACGCCTGCTCTGGGGTTGGTT
>CAZMVM010000053.1:0-19627 GCA_964569785.1 uncultured Pigmentiphaga sp.
GCGAAAGAGTGTAAACGTAGTGACATTAAGAATCCTTGGGACGATATCGGAAAAGTTAGCAATAATGAAATTGATTTGAGCGGAGCAGTCATTGAAGGTAATTGTCTGAACACAGAGCCATATGGTGCATGAGCCCGCTCTTCGCGTCCTTTTTTAAGATAATGGGGCTGGTATCGTTGGTTATTAGGTTGTAATGAATTTCTATGAACTGGCGCCCCAGGAACTCAAATAGGTTAACAAGAAAACCTTAAGCGAGGTTGCTCAACGCGCCTAACATCAGTTCAAACAACGCCGAGACTCATAATAACGATCAATGATTCGCCGATCGATTTCTCGCTTGGAAAGCTTTGTATGTTACGACCTCCTTTACGAGAGTGGTGGGCGTGGTTTCATTTGAAGAAATAATTTGAACTGCGCGACTACTTCATTATCTGTCGGACGACTTAATAGCCAAAGTGGCATTTGCAGTGATGGTATATCCACTTTAAGCGCAGTGAGTGTGCCATTATCCAAGTCGTTCTGAACACCTCTACGCAGGGTGCACCACACGCCAACGCCTTGCAACGCTAGGGCGCGCGCAGTGTTGAACTCGGTTACTCTAGAGGCAATGCGCGTGCTTTGCAAACCGACTTTCGAAAGCATTACTGTCACGTCCTGGGCATACCGAGAAGTGTGATCTGAACGTATAAAGGGGCACTGAATCAAATCTGCCACCGCTATTTTCCCCTTTCGCGCGAGGGGGTGATTGATGCCTACAACTAATTCAAAAACTTCGTGTCCCGCATTGACAGCGTCGAATTTGCTGGAAGTGGGGGCACTGAGTCCCAAGTACATGCCGATATCCGCTGAGCCCGTACGAACTTTCTTGATGACTTCGTCAGAAGTTCCGGCTTGCATGGAAAGCTCTACCCCTGGGTAGTTGCTGGCGAACTGGGCCAGCGTATCCGGCAAAACGGCGGTCGCGACGGGTCGGTGACATGCAAATCGAATCACGGACTTCGCTGTCACACTAGCGCCAGAGTCACTGCGAACAGTATGCAGACCGTTAAGGAGCGCTTGGCTGTGAGTGAGCAATGCTCTGCCTGCGTCAGTGAGCTGCGGAGCGCGACCGCGGTGGCGTTCAAACAGGCTGACGCCCAGGCTCCTTTCGAGCAACCGGATATGGTCGCTCACAGAAGGTTGGGTAATGCCGAGCGCTTCGGCAGCAGCAATGAAGCTCTCGTAACGGGCCACTGCGCAGAAAACGGCCAAGCGCCTAACCGATACGTTCTGCATAACAGACACGACGACGCGAAGGTTGTTGACAACATATAGCCTTTTGGCAATAGAAGCTAACAGTCGGTCGACCCGTTGTCAATTTGTACGGGCATGCCAATATTTCCAAATGCTCGAGAAGTAGCCAGAACTGTCCAGATGAGTTCAACAGAAATTCCAAGGAGGAACAAAATGAAACTTGCGCGACATCTTTTCACTGCAGCCGCGATGGCATTCTTCTCCTGTATGCAAGCCGGCCATGCATCAACTTTTCCCGAACGAGGCATTACCATCGTGAATCCTTTTCCGCCTGGTTCGCCGGTGGACTTTCTGGGACGGTTGGTGGCGAGTGAGTTAGATGCGTTGTGGGATCCTTACGTTGTAGTGGAGAACAAAACAGGAGCAGGTGGCACGGTCGGCACCAATTACGTTGTGAAGAGCAAGCCTGACGGGCACACTCTATTAGTGACGACTCCATCTCCGCTGAGTGTGGCCTCTTCACTCTATGCCAGCCTCCCATACGATCCGGTTAAGGGCGTCATTCCGATCTGGAGTGTCATGACAGGAGGCCAGGCGATCGTCGTTAATGCTGATCTACCTGTGAGGTCGGTAAAAGAACTCATTGACTTAGCGAAAGAAAATCCCAACAAGCTCACCTATGCCTCATCAGGCATCGGAACGCTGCAGCACTTTGCCGGTGAGCTTTTCAAGGCGAAAACTGGAGTGGAGCTACTGCACGTACCCTACCGAGGAGGTGCGCCTGCCGCTGCCGACTTGGTTGGGGGGCACGTACACGTGATGTTCGACTCGCTTAATAATCAGATGCCGCATATCGAGGCCGGGAAGGTGAGGCCATTGGCGCTGCTACGCCCGGTGCGTGACTCGCGTTTGCCGGAAGTCCCCACAACAAAAGAGGAAGGGTTCCCGGACGTCACCATGGTTTCTTGGATCTCGATATTCGCACCCGCAGGTACACCTTCGGAAACAGTACAGAAACTGCGTAAAACCATTTCGCAAGTAATGAGTGAGCCGAGGGTGATGGAAGTGATGGAAGCTACCTTAGGTGATATCGAGATTCTTTCGGGAGAGGACCTGGAGGTTAGGCTTCAAGAGGAATCGACCACGTATAAAGCAATAGCAGAAATGGCAAATATGCCGAAGCAATAGATCAGCAGAGGGCGTTATGTTGAAAATCACCCGCATCGAAACGACGCTCGTTCGTATTCCGCTACCGAGAAACTTTGGTGGAAGTGTTTATAACGTGCTCGACAAGAACGCGATCATTACTCGTATCCATACCGACCATGGACCCATCGGGGAGTGCATTAACGGTGAGGGGGGAGCTGATATTCACCGGTTAATTGCACAGACCATTCAGAATGAGTTGGCTCCCATGCTTGTCGGAAAGGATCCAACCCGTATTGAAGAACTTTGGACGTTAATGTGGGGGATCACTCACTTTATGGGTCGCGATCGGCGGGCCTCGGTGCGGGCTATTGCTTGTGTCGACAGCGCCCTTTGGGATTTGTTGGGTAAGCGCGCCGGGTTGCCTCTATACCAGTTGTGGGGAGGTGCTCGTGACGCGGTCCCGATCGTGGCTATTGGTGGGCAATACCGCGATAACTTTCGGCCGGTTGACTATGGTAAAGAAATGGAGTCCTACATTGAGCTCGGCTTGGCGGGCTGCAAGTTCAAGGTAGGCGGTCGTTCGGTTGAAGAAGATGCGGCGCGATTCTCTGCAGCACGAGCGGCGGGTGGTGAGTCTTTCTTGCTCTGCGCCGATGCGAACCGCGGGTGGTCGTATAACGAGGCGTTCGCCTTTGCACGGGAAGTCCGCAACCTTGGTATGCGCTGGTTTGAAGAACCCTGTCATTGGAGCAACGAGCGGCGCGATCTTGTCCGTTTGCGGCAGGCCACCGGGGTACCCATCGCGGCAGGCCAGTCCGAGATAACGGCAGAGGGATGTCGTGACCTGATGGTGGATGACGCTATAGATGTCTGTAACCTGGACGCGAGTTGGGGCGGGGGGCCAACGGTATGGCTGCGTGTGGCAAAGATGGCTGCCTGCTTTGGAGTGCAAATGGCACATCACGGTGAGCCGTTACTAGGAGCGCATTTGGTAGCGGCGCTTGAGCACGGCACGTTTATAGAAACGCATCACCCTGATCGTGATCCGGTTTTTCATCGGATGGCACTGAACCGCGGGAAGATCGTGAACGGGCGATATCAGCTCACAAAAGCTCCCGGTTGGGGCATAACGCTCGACACTGATTTCGTGCGGCGCTACCAAGTAAGTTATTGATCAGCAACTTATCCCGCAAAAGCCGATTTTGTGAGGTGACACGCAGGTGATCCCCCTGAGCATGCTGTGCAAGCTGCTGTTGTGACGGCTGATCGCTAGTCCTGGTCCTCCTCGATATCCCCTAAGGGTCACTCAAGGCAAACCTTCCCACTAGTGCTGGACAGCACCGTATTCACCTTGAATAACGTACTCGGGTCATATCTTGTGCTCACATTCTCCAGGGTCGGCTATTCGGGCGCGTACCCGTTGAGGCCATCAAGTTGATGCCCATGGGCCCGACTGTGTACTCCTTAACGTTAGTACCTACGGGTGCTTCGGACGCCTTGCAACAATCATTTTTACAGTTCCTCAACTGCTCGAAACGCCGGTGCTCTATTGCTGCAAATGGTCCGCTTAGATTATTCCTCGAACCCCATCGGGTTTACCCTAACCACACCCAGTATCACTCAGTTACGTTCGTGTGTTAAACCTGATCAGGGCAAGCTGCGGTTTCTAGGGGCAGGGGACGTGCACGAGCGCGCATGATGCCAGCACATTGTTCCAATAAAGACCCTCGAGACTCATTGGGCTTGGGCGTTCGGCCCGGGCGCAGCTTCCAAGGCGTCCTTACTCCGTCGCTATAGTGCCCTACGTTTCGCTCGTCGAATGTCTGCCCGTTAGTCAGCGTTCGGAAGTCTAAGCGCTGCCAACGGAATCATTCGGTTGCTGGGACAGGGCTTGCGGTAGCGTAATGTGCAGTTAGGGTTGACAGGAAAATTGTGTTTAAGTGCGAGCGGGCAGGTTAAGCCAGCAGCCATTACTCGATTAGTCTTAAAGGTACAAGAGAAAGAACATGGAATTTGATATGCCGGATCACTTTGGGAGCATTGTTTCAGCGCTTTATTTGGCTCATTACGGTGTTGCACCCGATTTTCAGAGTTGGGATCGCTATAGCAAGGTGCTGACGGACTTGCTTGAGGAGCATGGTGGCCAACCCGGAGGGATCACGACAGCCGTCAAAGCCCTATCTGAAATCATGTTCGACGATACGGGCGGTAACGACGATGATTTCAGCGTTCCCGATGAATGGTTCGTGCGGTTTCTTTATGACAGGTTGCTGGGGCGTCAAGCAGACGATGTGGGGCTGAGCTATTGGGTGAACGAGCTGGCTACGGGGCAAGCGACGCGGGGCGAGCTGGTGGTGATCATGTTAGCGGCCGCGCTCGAGTACGAACGCGATGGCGAATATGTGCAGAACCGCGCTCAAGTGGCATCAGCCTACGCCGACTGGCAGAATTCGGGGCCGAACGTTCAGCCATGGGCCGATTACGATGGCCTCACGATCATGGCGGGCGTCAACGAAGATCCGGGAAGTGTTACCGCTGCACTCAACCGCATGCCGGCAAGCGCTGAGCGCACGGGAAAGCTGTTCTCACTGACGCCGCAGGCCGACACTATTATCGGAACGGACGGTGATGATCTCATCAACGCGTACTGGATTTTGCCCGATGGTGCTGAGGCATCGACTTTCACGGCCGGCGATAACATCGATGGTGGAGCGGGGTATGACACGCTAAGCGTATACGCTGATGCCAACGGTGAGTACAACTCCGCGAAGCCGACCGACCTCAGTGTGCGCAACGTGGAGCGCGTAAATCTGTACAACTTGGGCGAGGGTCATAGCCAACTGGCCGATGCCTCGGTGTATGAAGGGCTGCAAGAATTGTGGCAAGTCGGCAAGGTCTCCAGGGTACTCAACCTACCGGACGGCGTAGTTGCAGGGTTTCAGAACGTCTCGGAGGGTGCCGATTTGGAAATAGAAGTCGACGAAACCGCCGACAGTGTAAGCATCGCGTTCGACAATGTGTCTAATCTGGTTACCCCGATCGTTCGGGCTGACGATAGCGCAGTGTCAGTGTTCACGTTTAACATTGAGGGTAGCACCTATCCTGAAGAGCCTTATCCCGACCGCTCTGTGTGGGCAAGCCTGTTCGTACATGACGCCACCGATGGGTTAGTCCTCAATTCAGCAGTCGACCTCGAGCTACTGACCTATCGCGCGTCGGATGATGATTACGCACCACTGAGCACCATCGATGCTTCGGGCTCTAGCGGTGATCTCGCGTTGGTGGCCGTTGCCGCCACCCGTAGTATCACCCTAGGCTCAGGTGACGACTCGCTGTTCCTGACGGAAGGACGTGCGCCCCGGACAGACGACAATTACGACGGTGGGGCGGGATTCGACGAGGTCATCTATACGGGAAGCACGTTCTCGGCTGAGGACTATGCAGGCTTCCGAAACCTAAAAAACTTCGAGCAGTTGGTGTTAACGGATCATTTCACGGTTGTCGACGCTGCGGAAATCTCCAATTTCACGCACCTGCATCTGCATGCAGCGTCTATCTGGGTCGATCCCCAGGATGGTTGGTACTTCGATGCCACGGTTCATAACCTGGCGGCCGACCAACAGTTGAACGTCACAATGGTGGGTGACTACGAGCATCCCATCGGGAGGATTACGCTGGTCAATCCGGACGATCGCATCACCTTGACAACAGACGCCATTAGCGAAAAGGATGCGGGGTTTTTCCTAATCATTCAGGCGGACGACTCCGTTGAGGCTCGCGAGGAGCTCATATTTAGGGGTGAAGCCTCGATGAGCTACGACAACCTGACCGGCAGGTACCAGGTGATCAATGCGATGCAGCTCGAAGATGGTCTCGACCTCAGCTTCTGGGGCAGTGTGCCGGTGGCCGTGCCCGAAAGCGGGATGGCCGCCGATGTGCGTGAAACGGTGTGGCTCAGCCCGGGTTCCGACCAAATCACACTGGGAGTATCGTTCGAGACTGCGCAGTTAAGCTCGTCAACTCTGGGGCTGATGGATGTGCTTCACCACTTCACGAGCTCACCCGAAAGCAGCCTGCCACGCGACTATCTGCTTGGCGTTGATCGTGCCGAGCAGCTGGAATTAGGTGACGACGTCGAAACTTTGGAACAAGCGTTCGAGTATGCGGCGGAACAATACGAGCGCGGGGTTGATGATGAGATCAACGTATTGTTCTTTCATTTCGAGGAAGATACCTATCTGTATGCCGACACTTGGACGGAGAACGGGTACGGCAGGGTAGACGCCAATGACTTTGCGCTCAAACTCACTGGCGTTCACGACATGAGCGACGTCGTCAACCTCGACTGGTTCTCAGCCTAGTCCTGCACAGGCGCTATCTGTGCCAACACTTCGAGGTCAGATGGCGCCGCCATTGGGCAGTATGCGAATGCGACGCTGCCGCAGGATATTCGACTTCAAGCCGGCGAGTCAGCTCGCGTTGATTTGCGAAGCTACAAGCCGGCACGGATGCTTCCCTGAATGGCCCTTATAGGCCTCCCTGCCTAGGCTGTCGGAAGAAGCAACCGCTGCGTCCGGGGCTCGATCAACGCCTCCTCGTTGGCGTGCTCATCATGGTCGCCGGTCGCGCGGGAAGACCGGTCTGAGTGCGAGACGACCACATTCTGGGCCAGTCTAAAAATCGCTACCGCATCTGCCAGACGACGCGCCTGCTCTTCTAGAGACGATGCCGCAGCGGCCGCTTCTTCCACCAGGGCCGCGTTCTGCTGAGTTACCGAGTCCATTTGCCCTATGGCCTGATTTACCTGCTCGATACCGCTGGCCTGCTCTTCAGAGGCGGCGGAAATCTCATGCATGAGGGCGGTAACCCGGGCGACAGCGGTAAGAATCTCCTGCATGGTGCTTGCTGCTTGTTGCACCTGATGCGAGCCATCGTCCACGCGTGCTGCCGATTCTGCGATCAGGTCTTTAATTTCGCGGGCCGCCTCCGCACTACGCTGTGCCAGTGAGCGCACTTCGCTCGCCACAACCGCAAAACCCTTCCCATGCTCTCCTGCGCGCGCTGCTTCGACCGCCGCGTTCAGCGCGAGAATGTTGGTCTGAAACGCAATGCCTTCAATGACGCCGGTGATATCGGAAATCTTGGCCGAGCTTTCGTTAATGCCGTTCATAGTGGCGACCACGCGTTGTACGGCCGCGCCGCCTTGATCTGCGACGGCCGAAGCATTGCGTGCCAGTGCAGTCGCCTCGTTGGCGTTCTCGGCGTTGTTCTTTACGGCAGAGGCCAGTTCTTCCATGCTGGCGGCGGTTTGCTCGAGTGAGGCGGCCTGCTCTTCCGAGCGCGATGACAAGTCGGCGTTGCCATTGGCAATTTCGCGCGCTCCACCGTTGATTTGGTCGACCCCTTCGCGCACAACAGCCACGGTGCGAATGAGGAATTGCTGCATGGTTTGCATGGCACGCATCAATTGTCCAAGTTCGTCACGGCGCGTGGTCTCGATGTGCTCGGTCAGGTCGCCTGTAGCTATCGCGTCTGCTACGGCTACTGTGCGTGCCAGCGGACGGGTAATCTGGCGCGAAATCCACCACGCGGTAGCAATACCGAGTATCAACGCGAACGCCGCGATGGCCACCATGATCAAGGTTGAGCGCAGCATGGTGGCATTCGCCTCGGCATGAGCGGCCCGATATAGTGATTGGGCGGCCTGCGTGAGGTCTTCGCCGATCTTGGCCATATCAGCGCTAGCACGTCGCTCTTGCCGTACAGCGGGAAGGTATTGTTCTAACAACATGCGCAGATCGATCAGCTTTGACCCAACGCGGGATACCAGGGCTTGATCCTCTGCAGGAAGCTTGGATGCCACGGCCTGGGTGTCCTTCACCACGCGCTCGATCGATGCGAGAAGATGTGCTTCGGTTGCCTCACTTGGGTTCAGCAGCATGCCTCGAATGTTGAATCGCACATACGCATATTGGGCTTCAAGCTGAGCCACTTCTTGGAGCAGTGTGGCTAGTTCGGCTTCCTGCACGTCATGATTGACCAGCAGCATGTCTGGAGCGACGTCGTACGCATGGTCATTCGCTGCCAGCGTATCCAGCCTAGCATCGTAGATGTCGGCATCGGATTGCAGCTTGTTAGCCAAGTGCAAGCGCAGGGCGTTGTAATCGTTGGTCAGCTCGATTGCAATTTCCCGCCAGCTCCGGTTGGCCTCAACCCTCGCTTCGTGTTGAGTGACAAGGGTGGTGCGACGTCCCCGATAGGTGCGAATGAGGTTCGCCATCGATTCCAGGGTCGCACGATCGTCGGTCGCCCACGGGAGTGTGCGCGCCAGCTCGATTTCCTCTTCCAGGGCCTTCAGTGCGACTTCGTTGTGGCGTATATGGGCATCGTCGAAATCTTCCATATAGGCAAGTCGCGCGGCAGTTGTTTGTGCGATCAAGTTGCGAAAGCCTGCTGCCGCGGTGGTCTTGTCGATGCTTTGTTGCGCGCTGCGCATGCCCAAAGCGCCCGTGACGGCGATCAGCGCAGCCATAAAGAGAACGATTCCAAAGCCGAGATATAGCTTGCTGGAGACACGGACGTCTTGCAAGCCATGACGGGACAACGAGAACACAGCAACTTGCCTCTATCGGTGATATGGAGCAGGAGTCGGACGGTAACCGTGCGCTCAATGACGGCGTCGTGGGGCCCAGGCTTTAAGGCGAGCAGTCGACGCGATTCACGTTCCCGTCCGCTGAGGAGAACCAAAGCTTATCCGTTTTTGTCTTTGTAATGCGATGTAACAATGGCGTTATTTTCGGCTTGTTCTTTCACTTAGCGACACTTGGATGAGTTGGGAGTGAAACACCATCGCCGCACCGGGGCCAAAATGGCGTGTAAATCGGCCAGCGGCTTTCATATTTTCCGAGAATATCTCACCGGTCGTCCGGCATGGAAAGCTTGATCGGCTCTGGTCCGAGTTTGTGCACACACAGTGGGGTCTCAGCAATCGCCCGGCTCGCACGCGTGAGCTCCTGTCCGATAAGACGTGCAATCCACGGAGGTTTGTTAGCGGAAAGTGTTTTTCATTGCATTATCTTCACCGCTCAGGACGTGAGCAGGTTGGCAAGTCTAAAAAATCAGCCCACAGCTCACCTAAACGGGTAGAAGGTGGCCTGAGTGAGGCAGTTACTCGCAACATCACCTGTCGCCGTCGGAAGCTCGCTTGGCAAGAGGGGTTATGCGAGGTACCGGCGCGCTGCTCGTCAGCATAAGCGGGGACGCCGAAGGGGCGGGCTTGCGCTCATGCCCGGGCAACATCGGCCAGAAACTCTCTACGGTCAAGGATTGGGTGGGGCGGATACAAAAAACCCCGTCGTGTCTACCACTGACGGGGTTATGGGTGGGCATCTTTGAGAAAACGATGCCGGTGTAGGAGCGGTTTGGCGGAGGCGGTGGGATTCGAACCCACGATGCGGTTTTAGCCGCATACTCCCTTAGCAGGGGAGCCCCTTCGGCCTCTCGGGCACACCTCCAAAGCGCGTGCTGTATTTTAACCAAAGAATATTATTCTAGCACGAGTGGCGTGACGTCTGGCAAGACGTCACACAAGACCGGTTGGCGGCCGACTTACTCGGCAGGAACCGGGGGCTGATCCAGGCCGAACGCTTTGTGCAGCGTACGCACTGCCAGCTCCATGTATTTGTCCTGGATGATCACCGATGTCTTGATTTCGCTCGTGCTAATCATTTGGATGTTGATACCTTCTTCCGCCAGCGCAGAGAACATCGTGCGAGCAATGCCAGCGTGTGAGCGCATACCGATTCCTACGATCGATACCTTGCACACTTTATCGTCAGCGACGACGTCGGTCGCCCCCACTTTTGGCGCAACCTCGTTTTTTAGAATGTCGAGGGCGCGCTTGAAGTCTTTACGCTCGACGGTAAACGAGAAGTCGGTTGTGCCAGCCACCGATTGGTTTTGCACGATGACATCAACATCAATGTTGGCATCGGCAATGGGGCCCAGAATCGTTGAGGCAACGCCTGGTTTATCAGGCACGGCGAGCAGGGTGAGCTTAGCTTCGTTGCGGCTGAATGCAATGCCGGAAACGGTAGGCGTTTCCATTTTTTCGTCTTCCTCAAAAGTAATCAGGGTGCCCGAACGCATTTCCTCGTCGAGCGGAATGAGAGGGTCGGTCAGGGACGACAGCACACGGACCGGCATGCGGTAGCGTCCGGCGAACTCGACCGAACGAATCTGCAGTACTTTCGATCCCAGCGATGCCAGTTCGAGCATTTCTTCGAACGACACGACGCCCAGCCGGCGCGCTTCAGGCACGATGCGCGGGTCGGTGGTGTACACGCCGTCGACATCGGTGTAAATAAGGCATTCGGTGGCGCCCAGAGCAACCGCCATGGCGACGGCTGAGGTGTCGGATCCGCCGCGGCCGAGTGTGGTGATGTTGTTGTCGTCGTCTACGCCTTGAAAGCCGGTAATGATGACCACCTTGCCGGCATCGAGGTCGCGTTGCACGCGCTCGCTGTCGATTGAGCGAATGCGCGCTTTTGTGTAGGCCGAATCGGTGCGTATGGGCACTTGCCAGCCTGTATAGCTGCGAGCAGAAAGTCCCAGTTCCTGCAATGCCATGCTGAGCAGGGCGACGCTGGCTTGCTCTCCGGTAGAGGCTAGCATGTCCAGTTCGCGCGGATCGGGCTCGGCTTGAATTTCGCTGGCCAACGCGAGCAAGCGATTGGTCTCGCCTGCCATGGCAGAAGGAACTACGACGACCTGGTGACCGGCGCTGTGCCATTTAGCGACGCGTCTGGCTACGTTTTTGATGCGCTCAACCGACCCCATCGAGGTGCCGCCGTATTTATGTACATATAGAGCCATAGCGAGTGTAAAGAGTAAGTAAGACGCTAGCTGTGCGCCAGAAACCCGGAAATTGCGAAAAATCTATAAATTATAGAGTAGTTTTGCTGCGGTTTTAAGCAGAGGAGGAGCGGGAGGGGTAAAATGTTAGATTCGACTGGGGGATTGCAACATGTTTAACCCAACGCGCGACCAGGTCCGGCAGTTTTTCTCCGAAACGTGGCGCAAGTACCAAGCCAACGAAGTATTGACGCCGTTGGAAACCATGGCGCTCGACTGGATCATCCAGCATCCAGAGTACCACGCCGTACTTTCTTCCCCCGAGGCGCTAACTGCCGACTATACAGTCGAGCAGGGGCAAACCAACCCATTCCTGCATTTGTCCATGCATTTGGCAATAGCCGAGCAGCTTTCTATCGATCAGCCACCAGGGATACGTGCGGCCTATGACTCGCTATCACAGCGTTTCGGCCCCCATGAGGCAGCGCATCACATTATGGAATGCTTGGGGCAGGTGGTGTGGGAAGCTCAACGCCGTGGTACGCCTCTCGACTCCGATACCTATCTTGAGCTGATCCGTCGCAAGGCCGGACAGTAGCCGCATAGGGCCCGCAACGGCGTCAACCTGTTCCGGCGTCATTCCTACACTTCGGCGCCGCTGTCGATCGCGACTTGGGCGTCATCTCTTAACCCGACCGCTACGTAAACCCACAATGTGTGTGCGGGCGCTGGCGCACGCAAGGTGGTCTTGGGTGGGCAGGAGAACCGATCCCGCAAGCCTTGCTGCCGCAGGCGCTCTCGTCATATGCTTTGCGCTGCACTTACCTTATCCAGGTTCTTACATTTTCAAAAACTAGCCTCGGTATGACGCCCCTAACCATAGAAGACCTTCGCTTGTTAGCACGCAAACGCGTGCCGCGCATGTTTTACGATTACGCCGACTCTGGCTCGTGGACAGAGTCAACCTACAGGGCCAACGAAGACGACTTTCAGAAGTTGCAACTGCGCCAGCGCGTGGCCGTTAATCTGGAGAACCGTACAACGCGTACCCAAATGGTGGGTCAGGACGTTGCCATGCCTGTCGCCATTGCGCCTACGGGGCTTACCGGGATGCAGTTTCCCGATGGCGAAATTGCGGCCGCACGGGCTGCGAAGCGCTTCGGCATACCATTTACGCTCTCCACCATGAGCATTTTCTCGATCGAGGACGTTGCGGAAGAAACCGGTGGGCACCCCTTCTGGTTCCAGCTGTACGTGATGCGCGACCGCGATTTCATTGAGCGACTCATTGATCGCGCCAAGGCAGCGGGATGTTCCGCTCTGGTACTGACCCTCGACCTGCAAATCATGGGGCAGCGGCACAAGGACGTGCGCAATGGACTTACGGTGCCCCCAAGAATCACCATCGCCAATTTGCTCAATCTTCTGACCAAACCCCGGTGGTGCCTGGGAATGTTGCGGACGCGGCGGCGCACCTTTGGCAACCTCGTCGGCCACATTAAAGGCGTAGACGATCTCAGTCAGCTTGCGCATTGGACAGCGCAGCAGTTCGACCCCAGCCTTAGCTGGGACGACATCGAATGGATCAAGCGATGCTGGGGCGGCAAGCTTATCTTGAAAGGCATTCAAGATGTAGAGGACGCCCGCATTGCCGCTGAATGTGGTGCCGATGCACTCGTTGTGTCCAACCATGGAGGGCGTCAACTAGATGGCGCCCCATCTTCCGTCTCTGCGCTACCGGCCATTGTCGACGCAGTGGGCCATCGTATCGAGGTACATATGGATGGAGGAATACGGTCGGGTCAGGACGTGTTCAAGGCCATTGCGCTTGGGGCCAAGGGAACGTACATCGGTCGGGCAATGTTGTATGGTCTGGGAGCAATGGGCGAGGAAGGCGTTTCCCTGGCACTCGAAATCATTCGTAAAGAGCTTGACCTGACAATGGCGTTCTGCGGCAAAACGGATATCAAGACGGTCGATCGCTCGGTGCTGCTCGATGGGGGCGCTGTGTTCGGGGCCGGTGGCGAAGCACATCCTTTGGTCGTCGCGTCCTAACCGCGTCTTAGAGGGGTTGGAGATACGCGCTGCGCTCCATGTAGATCAGCTATGGGAGCGCCATGCCGGGTGTCCTGACGCCAACGACGCCAGCTTGGGGCAGGTGTGGGTCTAGCCGTAGTACTACGGAAATCCAGGGCGAACGAGCACAGCCCTGGAGGATCAGGGCAAACGCAGACGATCTGCAGTCCCCGACCGCAGATCACGTGCTTACGTTGATGTTCAAGTATGTGCGTTTACTTGCGCGTTGCCAATTCACTCGGCAGTGAAGCGAGCCAGGCGGACACGTCGCGGATTTCCTGCTCGGACAACTGTACCGCGAATGCACCCATGATGGGATTGTTGCGCACATTTGCCATAGCGGGCATACCGGCTTGTCCGCGCTTGTAGGCGCGCAACGAATGCGCCAGGTAGTCGGCGTATTGACCGGCTAGAATCGGGTAGGAGGGGTCAATAGAGGTTTTAGCGTCTGCGCCATGGCATGACGCGCAGTTGAACTTGTCAAAAACTGCCTTGCCGGCCTGAAGATCCTGAGCGGTTGCACTCAGTGCAAAGGTGGTAAGAGCTACGCAAGCAAGGCCAATGGTAAAGCGCTTCATCGAGATGCCCCGTTCTTATTTGAGGTTGGCGTAGTACGCAGCCAAGTCGGCGATGTCCTGGTCGGAAAGTGCTTTGGATATCGCGTCCATGGTGGGATGCGTTCGGGCACCACTGGCGTACTGGCGCAAAGCAGCTTCAATGTAGGCGGCATTCTGGCCGGCTATTTTGGGGACACGGTAAACCTCGGGAAAGCTGGCCTTGTACCCTTGGATGCCGTGACACCCGATACACATGGATATTTTTTCTTTCGCGGCATCGATATTGCCGACGACTGCGTCCTGCGCGAATGTAGCGCCAAAAGGTGAACAGGCAGCCAGTGTTACCAGTGCGGAAATGATCCGCAATTTGCCAAGTCTCATGGGATGCTCTTGTGTGTCTCTTACTTCTTTGTACGTTGTACTTGTGAGAGGGCACGCGCCAACAGATCGCGTTAGCGCGTATGGCTCAAGGATTGTAAATGACTTCGTTGCCGGGCGTCCAACATTGTGCCACTTGGGTGGCCGCCCGAGCATCCCTTTTAGTTGCGGTGTCCCCTACGGACAACAACTGTACCCAGATGTGATTCATGCGCCCGTGCACTCTTGGGCTGACGTTCGTCAAGTGTGCGAACCCGAGCGCCGCGCGGGCGCTTCACGGTTTTCTTATAGACGGTCTTCGACTCGCGAGAACCTGTGGTTGCGCCATTCCCGTTAAAGGGACTGCTGGTGGACGTAACGCCACGGTCGAAATCCGCAGAACGGCGACCCGAGCGAGGTGCACCGTTTTTTGCAGGCCGTCCACGGCGCGGTGGTTTTGCGCTGGAGCGAAGGCTGGCATGCGGATGCCCGTTGGCGAATCCGCCGGTGATGCTCAACGAACGTGGAGCGGCGACGGGATCACCCATGAGCGGGACACCGACGCCGAATGGGTCGGAAGGATACGGCGTGACGCTCTTGCGGCCACCTTTAATCTTCCCGCGTGGCCCAACACGTGCCCCGTGCATCCCGTTTTGCTCGAGTGTGCCGAAGCCGGGCGGTAAAGCACTGTCGTGGGAAATGGGTTGGACTGATTGGCGTCGGCTGCGTGGGTCTGCTGTGTCTCGAAGCAGGCCAAGGCGCAACATGAGTGCAGTGACCAGCGTATTGTCGAGCTCTTCCCACCGGCCACGTCGCAGGTTTCGCGGCAGGCTAATTTCACCGAAGCGGGTGCGAATCAGGCGGCTAACGGTGATGCCCATGGCTTCGAACATTCGCCGCACTTCGCGATTTCGGCCTTCTTTCAGGGTGACGCGATACCAACGGTTCGCTCCTTCGCCGCCGAGGTATTCGAGTGCGCCGAAGGCTGCAATGCCGTCCTCTAACTCGACGCCGTGCAGCAAAGTGTGGCGTTGCTGTTCGTCGAGTTCTCCCAAGATACGCACAGCATATTCGCGTTCAATGCCGTAGCGAGGGTGCATAAGCCGATTGGCTAAATCACCCGAAGTAGTAAAGATGAGCAGCCCTTCCGTGTTCAGGTCGAGGCGCCCTACAGAAATCCACTTGCCATTCTTAATCTTGGGCAACCGGTTGAATACCGTAGCGCGACCGGCCGGGTCGTCGTGAGTGACGATCTCACCCGCGGGCTTGTGATACAGAATGACTCGAGGCACCCGTGGTCGCGAACGGCGATCGACCTGTTTACCGTTGACCCGGACTATATCGTTCGGCCCTACGCGTTGCCCGATATGTGCTGGCTCACCATTCACCGAAACACGTCCCGCGATAATGAGCTCTTCCATTTCGCGGCGGGAGCCAATGCCAGCATCAGCAAGCACCTTGTGCAGTTTCGGCATAACGACATCACTTGCCAGGTACTTGCTTAAGCGTTGCTTCAAGTCAGCGCCTGGTCGCATCCGGGCGAGCGCTTCGTCTGCATCCAGATCGGCTGCCGGATCAAAAGCAAGCGGGGCCTCGAGTTCGTCCGGGTAACCGAATGACGCACGAGATCCAGGGGTACGGGGATAAGCACGAGCTGCCTTAGTTGAGCGGGCGACTTCGCCGTCCGCCTCCCTTGCGTCGAACGCGAGCGGAACCTGAACGCCCACGAGCTGCTCAGGGTGGACTGCAACTGACGGTTTTGCACGCGACTTGCGGGGGGTGACGCGAGGCGCACTTCGACGGGCACGCACGGGTGCGGCGTCGAGGGCTAGATCAGGGTGCACGTTGGGATCTTGACGCTGGGCGGACGGTTGTGCGCGTTGTGATTGATTTGCTTGCGCATCCGCTGCGCGTTGGGCGGGATCGATCGCGGCGCGACGGCGGCGAAACGGGGTCCGCAAATTACCGCGGCGGCCACGGGGAGCAGGCTTTGCCCCCGAAGTATCGCCCTTCATGTTGGCACGGGGAGTTGGCATGGTCACCTCAACCGTTTGCCCCGAAGCCGCATCCACATTGGGTGAGGTGACAACTTCAGTGGCGGTTTCGCTGGGAAATTCGTTCATGATTGCGACGTTGTATGAGTTGTTTCTTGCTCGGACGCGGTGCCGGATTCGGGCGTGGGCTCCTGCTGGGGCGTCTCCAGGTCGAGCTCTGCCATCGCCTCGACGGCTTCTCCTGTTTCCAGCGGAGGTAGCTCATCCAGGGCGGATAACCCGAGATCATTCAGAAACTGACGCGTTGTTCCAAACAATGCGGGTCGGCCCGGAGCGTCTCGATGTCCGATCACTTCTATCCAATTGCGCTCTTCGAGCGTGCGAATGACGTTGGTTGAAACCGTTACGCCTCGTATTTCTTCGATATCGCCTCGTGTAACCGGCTGTTTGTAGGCGATGATGGCTAACGTTTCCAGTACTGCACGTGAGTACTTTGGCGGCCGCTCGGGGTTGAGTCGTTCAAGATAAATCTGCATGGATGGGCGGCTTTGAAACCGCCAACCCGTAGCCAGGCTAACGAGTTCAAGACCTCTTTCCCGCCAGTCTTCCTGGAGTTCATCCAACAGAGAGCGCACGGTACTAGTGTCGAGCTCGTCTACGAACAGTTTGCGCAGATCGGCTACCGACAGAGGTTGATTCGCACATAACAAGGCAGTTTCCAGAACGAGTTTAGCCTCGCTGGTATTCATCGTTCGTGATGTGTGTTGTGCGGAACACGTCCGCGGTTTTATGCTTGTGTCGTTGTCAGGACAGGGATTACGAGCCAAGGGGGCTCGCCTAATGCTGTCGTGCGGCGTTTGAATCTGGACTCGGGCCCTTAGGCGTGTAGCGCCCGGGACGAAGACGCACCCAGTGACTCGGTGGATTGCGTAACGCGAAGCAAGCGCGTTGGCATATCGACGTTTAATCGATGGTACCACAGAAGTTGGTGCGTCGAAAAAGAGATTTTCGATCGTTGCGCCACTGACGAATGATCACTGAAAGGCCAGAATTTGGGCTTGTTCCGACGATTGAACCGTCCCGGAAACTGCCGCAGGATGCATGGTTAGACGGTAATTCACCGTCATGGTTCCATCCTGTGACCCGCCACGACTTCATGCCAGCGTCGAGGCCCGGCAAGCCACCGCTTTGGCGGCACGTCTTGCGTGCTGGATGCTGTGTCAACCGGGGGCTCCTCGGAAATTCACATTCGTCCCCACAATGCAGGCGAGTACGGTGGGCGTGCCAACGCATTTCGCTGCAGGTATTCGCGGCAACGCTCCGCAAAAAGCTGCGGTGCTGCTCGTGAATCTGGCTGACAACGGATCATTGCGGGGGCTGGTGCGGGCGCGAGCGCTTCGGTATCCGGTCGGGCCATGGGTCGGTGTTGCTCAGGACCTGGGCGACATGATCGCCCAGCGCAGCAATCACCAAGGCGATAATGGTTAGCAGCAGTGCGGCGAGACCAAAGTCAAGAACGGAGAGCATAGAGAACCTCGACTGTAGGGTGTCACTGTAAGCGATAGATGATTTACGCTTGAGCAACGCGCGTGCCATGTGGCAGGGATTCGCAGTGCGGGATTCTCGCCATCTGAAGCGATTTACGGGCGGGCTCGTATTTTGCGCTTGAACAGTGATGACTTGATGCGCAGGTTGAGAGCCGGTGCGCCCAAGCGGCTCAATCCGTTCTAGTACCGACGATTCGCCGTTGAGTAACTCGCAGTAAGAGCGGCAGCCCGGCCGCAACGCTAACGAGTAGTATGTCGTACTTCAAGAGAAGATGTAGTAATTACCGCGGATTTACCGCGGGGCCGCTACTTAACGGTGAAACTTCGCACCAGGCGTTTAGCTGTTGGAATGTGAGTTAACGAGCCTGGGTGCGGTTGGCCGATGGGCCCCGTCGCGGTAAATGACGGAAGACGATACGCCCTTTGGTGAGATCGTAGGGAGAAATCTCGAGGGAGACCCTGTCACCCGCGAGGATGCGGATGTGGTGCTTACGCATTTTCCCCGAAGAATAGGCCGTTAGATTGTGACCGTTGTCAAGGGTGACCCGATATTTCGAATCCGGTAGAACTTCCTCAACTACGCCATCCATTTCAATAAGATCTTCTTTAGACAATACGCACCTCCGATAGAAAATACCTATGATACGCCAAACTGGCAGTTCGTTCAGCGCCGAGCCCCAAGAGCTGGCCGATGCCATTCTTGATTACGCAGTATGTGTACTGGATTCCCGCGGAACTATTCTTTCTTGTAATGAAGCAGCGGCTCACATTACCGGGTATACAAGACCGGAACTCCAAGGAACTCGGATAAGTCAGTTAAAGGCACCAGCCGAACACGCTACACACGACGGGGCCCTAATACTACAGACCTCTCAAAGCCAGGGAAAGTTCGATGGCAACGAGTGGCTGCAGCATAAGTCTGGGCATCTGTATCGCGCTCACGTGCTGGTGTACCCATTAGATCCGCATCCGTCGGGCCAACGGTATGTAATGTTGTTGCGCAATGTAACCAACGAGTATGAGGCTATCGAGCGCTTGCGTGAAAGTGAACGACAGTTTCGCATGCTTGTTGAGGGAGTCGTTGATTATGCCATCTTCATGCTTGATCGTGACGGCAAAGTTACAAACTGGAACAGCGGAGCGGAGCGTATTAAGGGATACACGGCCGCGGAAGTTCTGGGCCGTCACTTTTCGTGCTTTTACACCGAAGAAGATCAGGCTAACGGGCTGCCCCAGCGATCCATCGAGCATGCCTTGCGCGATGGACAGTTTGAGGCGGAAGGGTGGCGGGTGCGCAAGGACGGGACGCAGTTTTGGGCGAGCGTCGTTTTAGATGCGATTCATGCGCCTGATGGAGAACTGCTGGGCTTCGCCAAGATCACGCGCGACATCACCGAACAGCGCAAAGCGCAGGTTGCGCTGGATGAGGCGCGCGCCCAGCTTGCTCACGCCCAGCGTATGGAAAGTATTGGGCAATTAACGGGGGGCATCGCGCACGACTTCAATAACTTGCTCACCGGCATGATCGGGAGCCTGGAGTTGCTACAAAAGCAACTCAAAGAAGGGGCCGAAAAAAATGTGACGCGCTATGCGGACGCCGCGTTGGGTGCGGCGCACCGCGCAGCCTCGCTCACGCACCGGCTGCTTGCCTTTGCGCGGCGGCAACCGCTGGATCCCGAAGCCGTGAATGCGAACACCCTCGTGCGCTCGCTGGCCGAGCTGTTCCGACGCACGCTGGGAGAGAACATAACGCTCGAGTTTGAAACGGCGAGCGATCTCTGGCTGACGCGTTGTGACCCCCATCAGCTGGAGAACGCTCTTGTCAATTTGGTTATAAACGCGCGCGATGCGATGCCGGACG
>CAZMVM010000054.1:0-19504 GCA_964569785.1 uncultured Pigmentiphaga sp.
AAGAGTCAGGTTGGGGCAACTCGCGACGCAACAATCAACCGTATTATGGGGCTCCGGAACGCTACGCTGGGAACGCTGATGGCGGGAGCATTGAAGTCGACGGGCAGCGTTTTCGGATTGGTCAAACGGTGCGCCATCCGAAGTTTGGCGAAGGCGTCGTGTTGGCCTTGCACGGGAGTGGTCCGCAAGCGCAGGCCCAAGTTCACTTTGCCTCAGTGGGCACCAAGACGTTGGCCTTGGGTGTGGCCCGCCTCGAGACTGCATAGAGCGGCACTGCGAAAGAAACCGCGCGCAGTGCGGGGGCTATAAGAAATGCTGCGGGCTCTACGAGGACCCCGCGAAGCGCAGGCTGCGGCAACAAGGGGGCAGGTCACCCCCCCGCCCCGATTGCTTCCACTTCGCGATGTGAGCAATCACCTGCGATCACAGTAAACCGCTTCCGCAATAACCCACGTCTTCCGCCATTCAAGAGCATGCTGCCGGTTCGTGGCGGCTCACTGTTCTACTGCGTGTGACGGGGTCTTGTGCTACTTCACCCGGCAGGATCAACTGCAACCCGGCAGACAGGGTGATTACGGCTTGTCTTCGCAGAGCCGAGTTCTTCAGGACCAGCACCCGGCACACCGCCTCTTTAGCGCTCATGCGCTGATTCCGCGGTGCCCGAATTGTGCCCTGTGTTTGCGCCCGTACTACTCAGCGTTGCTCGTGCCAGGATTGAGACGTACTCATCCCGGGGCGGCCGAACACGGTGGTGTAAGTGGGGTAAAAACTGCAGTAGAGGACGGCCGCCAATACAAAACTGAATGGCATTTGAATGAGGCTGACAACGTTGCTTGACAGTCCAATGCCCTGCAGAAGCGCGGCAGCCATTTCCAGCAGCGCGACCAGCACCGCCCATACCAGGCCATAAACCAGAAAGGCTCCCTTGTTGCGCCAACACGCCACACCGGAAAAGAACAAGGCCTTGCGTAGATCCAGACCATGCCAGGCCACGAGAACTGGAGCATGCCAAAACAAAGCAGCGATTACCAGGTAGAGCAAACCAAACAGTAGTAGCGGTGTACGCACCGCTTCAAGTAAACCGAGCGCGCTCGTGGGATCGACGGCGTCGCTGGCAGCAGCCCGGATACTGCTCATGAACGGCAAAAACGCCGCAAAGCCGGCTACCAAGATAGCCAGTACATAAACGGCGCCTACCCCAAGGAGGCGTTTGCCTTCCGGGTGTCCAAGTAGCCGCCATAAAAGAAGCGGCTGGACCACCTTACCCGCTTCAATGTCCCGACAAGCGTTGAGTGTCATCACGGTAATGGCCGGCATCAGGGTGACGAACACGACCGGGCCGACTGGAACCAGCATGCTGGCAACCAGTACCAGCAGGCCGATCGACAATGCCCAGGTGAACATTGGAAACGGTTGTTGGCGGAAAAGCTGGAACCCTAAGTAAACCCATTGCCAGCCGGCAGAGGGTGGAAGTGAAGCAGCTTGCATGAAACGGCTCGTTGTTACGGTGTGCAGCGTCATCCTTACGGCAGCTCGGGCGCCGGATCACGTCGACGCAAACGCAGGATACGCTCGAAATGGCGCGGGTCGTGTGGCTTAAGCGTTTGAGCTGCACGGGGAAGATAATAGTCGTAAAGGCGTGACAGCCAGAAGCGCAAGGCGGCAGCACGTAGCATGAAAGGCCAGGCTTGGCGCTCGGCTGTGGTGAATTCCCTTTCGTTTGCATAGGCTTTCAGCCATGCTGTCAGCAGCTCGGGTCGAAACTCTCCCGATTCGCGCACAATGCACCAATCATTGACAGCCACGGCGACGTCAAACAACCACGTATCGCAGCCAGCAAAGTAAAAGACGATAATTCCACCCATGACGGGCTCTTCGCTCGTGCCGGCAAACAAGACGTTGTCGCGGAACAAGTCGCAATGGGCGGGGCCACTGGGCAGCAGCGCGAAGTTATCAGAAGCGGCGAACTCGGTCTGGACTTCAATTTCGCTGGTCAGCAAAGCTGCTTGCTCTTGATTAAGAAACGGCAGCACCTCGGGTGCTGTTTGTTGCCACCAGGCGAGTCCACGAAGATTGGGCTGATACAGGGTGAAATCCTGCGCCTGCAGGTGGGTGTGTGCTTGTACTCGTGCCGTTAACACACAGTGCTTGGCAGTCGGTGCGGGTTCATAGCCGCCGGGCAGACGCGAGACGATGGTGCAAGGCTTACCGTGTAGCTCCGTGATGCGTCCTCCAGTTCGCAACGATTGAGGTTCAGGCACCGGCAGTCCACGCGCCGCAAGATGGTGCATGAGCTCAATGTAGAACGGCAGCTGGTCGATGGTCAGTTTTTCGAAGATTGTTAGAACATACTCGCCAACGGTTGACGTAACGAAGTAGTTAGTGTTTTCAATGCCTGCGGCAATGCCACGTAGCGATACCAGTTCGCCCAAATCGAAGCGCTCAAGTACCTGCTGCGCCTCTTCAGGCGAAACGGGAGTAAATACGGCCATGAGGTACTGTGGGGTAATGTAGAGCTGAAGTTAGAGTGAGATAAGCTGCGTATCTTTGGCGGTGAGCGCAAAGCCTTCGTGCTGGTGAAAGTCGAAGATCGCATCAACAACTTCGTGTGGGTCATCAATCACCTGCATGAGCTCAACGTCGCCTGGACTAATCAGGCCTGCAGCTTCGAGCTGATTGCGCATCCAGTCAAGCAGGCCCTCCCAGAACTCGCTGCCCACCAGAATGATGGGAAGCCGACGGCTTTGACCAGTTTGAATCAGGGTAAGCGCCTCGAATAGTTCGTCTAAGGTGCCGAAGCCGCCGGGCAGAACTACATAGCCTGACGTGAACTTCATGAACGCGACCTTACGCGGGAAAAAATGGCGGAACCACAGGCTAATATCCTGATAGTCGTTGGCCACCTGTTCGTTGGGAATCTGGATGTTGAGTCCGATACTGGGGTTAGGCCCCGCAAAGGCACCTTTGTTAGACGCTTCCATGATGCCGGGCCCACCGCCTGAAATGACACTGAAGCCGGATTCCGAGAGCAGCCGGCTGATAAGCTCGGCCTTCTCGTAGTAAGGTGTGCCTGGTTTGATTCGAGCGCTACCGAAAAGGCTAATGGCAGGTCGCACCTGTGCCAAGCGCTCGGAGGCCTCGTAGAACTCTGACATAATGCCCAGCAAATGCCAGGATTCTCGTGCCTTTGCGGCATTTGCCTGGGCTGGGTCAAGCATGTCCCGCAGGCCAGGTACGCGCTGACGCTGGTTCGAGCTTCCTTCGTGGGCGTCGACGCCGATGTTCAGTTTGCCGTCAGGACCCGTTTGTTGAATCGTTTTCATATGACAAAAACCCTATTGCTGGTGGATGGTTCCAGCTATCTGTATCGTGCCTATCATGCCATGCCTAACATGCGCAGTGCGCAGGGCGAGCCTACCGGTGCGCTCTATGGCATGCTTAACATGATGCGCCGGCTAACCCAGGACTATAAGGCAGACTGGATCGCCTGCGTATTTGACACTCGCGGTGCCACCTTCCGGGACGAGTTGTATCCAGAATACAAGGCAAATCGCGCTGCCATGCCGGATGATCTGGCCGCGCAGATCGAGCCCATCCATACCGCGCTGCGCGCCATGGGGTGGCCTGTCATCGCGATGGAAGGCGTAGAAGCCGACGATGTGATCGCCACACTGGCAGCACAGGCCACTGCCCGGGGTGTCCAAACCGTTGTGTCCACCGGGGACAAGGACCTGGCGCAACTGGTGAACGACAAGGTCACCCTAATTAATACCATGAGCGGCGAGGTCCTCGATGAAGAAGGCGTGCGCAACAAGTTCGGCGTGCCCGCCGAACGCATTGTGGACTATCTCATGTTAGTGGGGGATCCCGTCGATAATATCCCCGGGGTTGAAAAGGTCGGCCCCAAAACGGCCGCGAAGTGGCTTAACGAGTACGGCTCGCTAGAGGCTATTATTGCCAATGCCGAAAATATCAAGGGTGTCGCGGGCGCAAACCTGCGCGCCGCCATTCCTAGCTTCGAACTGTCCCGACAGCTAGTCACGGTCAAGAGCGATTGTGACCTGCCGCCGAGTGTAATGAGCTTCGACGACTTGCGTCCCCGCGAGCGCGATACCGAAGCCCTGATTGAGCTCTTTGACCATTATGGCTTCCGAACCTGGTTACGCGAGCTCACCGGCGATCCCAATCGTCTGCCCCGGGGCGACGCGCGCATTCGCGTCAACGCGAGCGCCCGGCAAGCCGAGGCCGAGGTCGAGTTGCAGCCCGCCACGACGACGGCCTCGATCGACTACCAAACAATCACTACGTGGGAACAGCTGGATGCATGGTTGCAGCGCATCGAAGCAGCCGAACTGGTCGCGCTGGATACCGAGACTTGCGGGGGGCTGGGCGCACTAGAGTGCCAGCTGGTTGGGTTATCCCTAGCCGTTGAACCCGGCCAGGCGTGTTATATCCCCCTGGCGCACCGCGGGCCCGACGTCGGCCCTGAAGCACAATTGCCCATGGACAAGGTTCTGGAAAAGCTGCGGCCATGGCTGGAGAACCCGAAGGCTGCCAAGCTGCTGCATCATGCAAAATTTGACACCCATGCGCTGGCCAATGCGGGTATAAGGCTGGAGGGCATTGTTCACGACACCATGCTGCAGGCCTATGTGCTTGAATCCCATCGCAGCGTGTCGCTTCAGGACTTGGGTGAGCGTTGGCTGGGACGGGTGGGCACACCCTTCGAGGCGTTGTGTGGAAAGGGTGCGTCGCAGATCGGGTTTGATGAGGTATCGATCGACGTGGCTGGCCACTACGCAGCGGAGGACGCAGACTTCACGTTGCAGCTGCATCATGTGCTTTACCCGCAACTACAAAAGCAAGCAGGCTTGCTCAGAATCTACGAGCTCGAAGTCAAGGTGTCGCGCGTACTTGCTATCGTCGAGCGGCATGGCGTTAAAGTCGACGCTGAGGCATTGCGCCGCCAAAGCCAGGAACTGGGGGCGCAAATGAAAGAACTTGAGGAGCGCGCCTTTGACCTCGCAGGTCAGTCTTTCAATCTGAACTCACCTAAACAGTTGGGCGAAATTCTCTTCGACCGGATGGGTCTTCCGGTCGTGCGCAAGACACCACGGGGGACACCGTCTACCGACGAGGAGGTGTTGACGCGGCTGGCGCAAGATTACCCCCTGCCTCAGGTCATCCTCGAGTACCGTGCGCTGTCCAAACTGAAAACGACATACACCGATAAGCTGCCTCGCATGGTCAATGCCCGATCGGGACGTATTCATACCTCGTACGCGCAGGCGGCGGTGATTACGGGACGTCTAGCCTCCAGTGAACCCAACCTGCAGAACATTCCGGTACGTACGCCCGCAGGCCGCCGTATTCGCAGTGCGTTCATCCCCGAGGACGGCTATTCAATCGTGTCGGCGGATTACTCCCAAATCGAGCTGCGCGTCATGGCTCACGTCTCCGACGACCAGAACTTGCAGGCGGCTTTCTTGCGCGGAGATGACATTCATCGGGCGACCGCGGCAGAAGTCTTCGGTGTGCCTCAGGAGGCGGTTGACGCAAATCAACGGCGCGCCGCCAAAGCAATCAATTTCGGTCTGATGTACGGCATGAGTGCTTTTGGGCTGGCAGCCAACCTGGGCATTACGCGCGATGCGGCGCAGATGTATATCGACCGCTACTTTGCGCGCTATCCGGGGGTCGCGCAGTATATGCAGGACATCCGCCAGCAGGCGTACGACCAGGGCTACGTTGAAACTGTCTTCGGGCGTCGTTTGTGGCTGCCGGAGATCCGCGGCGGGAGCGGCCCCCGACGCAAGGCGGCCGAGCGGGCTGCGATCAATGCACCGATGCAGGGCACCGCGGCCGATCTCATCAAAATGGCCATGGTGGACTTGCAACAATGGATGGAACAGAAAGGTCTTAGTACGCGCTTGATTATGCAAGTGCATGATGAACTCGTACTCGAGGTTCCTGAATCCGAGCTGGATGTCGTTTGCAAGACTCTCCCCGAGTTGATGTGTAATGTGGCAACGCTCAAAGTGCCCCTGGTCGCCGAAGTTGGCGTAGGGCGTAACTGGGAGGAGGCCCACTAGTCGTCGCCCGCGATTCGCACGTCAGGAAGGCCGCTGCGAACTGGTTGAGGCACAGCTAACGCCCAGAGGGGAGGTTGTCATCTTCGGCAAAGCCCTTCAGTTGCTAGTGCCGGGAGAAGGGGTGGCTGTGAATGGGCTCGGCGTTGCCGCTACTTGCTCTGCACCTGAGCGGTGCGCCAAACGGCAAGTATGCATGCGACGACGATTAACGCCATTCCCATTATCGCGAGCAGGTCGGGTATGTCGTCCCAAATGATGAAGCCCAAGATCGAAGCGAACACAATGACGGTGTACTGGAGCGCTGCGGATAACAATGCCGAGCCCAGCCCGTAAGCGCGGGTCAGGGCAAGTTGCCCAAGCAAGCCGGTAATACCCATTGCCGCCAGGGCAACCCAACCCTCCAGCGATGGATTCGTCCAGCCGACATGGGTCAGACCGATTAACCCGGTGCAGAAGACAGCAAGGGAAAAATAGAACACGGTGCGCCATGTCGGTTCGCCAACCCGTCCCAAAGCACGTATCTGCATTTGTGCGACTGCACCCAGGGCACCCGCCATCAGGCCGCCCATGGCCGCGATCCAGTCCGACTCATTGAGCGTGGGCCGCAATACCGCTACGACCCCTAAAAAGCCCAGCACCACAGCCAGTACGCGTATCAGATCACGTCTGGCGCCCCCCCAGCCCAGCATCCACCCAGCGATGAAAAGTGGAGCCGTGTAGTTCAGTGTGACCGCGGTAGCGAGCGGTAGGTGAGCAATCGCGTAGAAGCCGGTCCACATGGCGCCGGCACCCGCCAGGTTTCGCCACACGTGAAGCCGCCAAACGACCGGTTTCAGTGATTGCCGTCCAGCGCGTGCCCAGATGAGCAGCATAATGATGGAAGGCAGGCTTCGCATGATGATAATTTGTGGTAGGGAGGACTGCATCTCCGCAGCCAGTTTCACGGTCACCCCCATGAGTGCGAACATGAAGGTGGCTGCCAACATCCAGAGAGCTTGCATACAGGAACCGGAGGAGGAGTGGTACGCTACCGCCCTTGCAGGAGGAAGAAGGGCTAATAGACGGCGGGAAGTTATGGGGCGTCCGAGTAGGTGAACGTGCCGGCCCGTATAGTACCGATGACCCGAGCGCGCTCATCGTATCCAAGTTCTCCTGCGCCACGGGTTGTCAGCACCCCAATCGGCAAGGCGAGTTCACGCGTATCATTGAGCGCCTTGCGCAGCGCACCTCGGAATTCGGGCGTGCCAGGTTGCGCACCAAGATTCTTGGCACGGCGCACGGCGTCGTTCAGCCACACCCAGGCACTCCAAGCTTCGGCCGCGCTGGGAGTGATGGAGTTGGGGCCATAGCGCGCCTCGTAGCGATCTACGAAGTCGCTGGCTGCATTTTTGACCGCATGTCCGGCAGGTAGGTCGCGCGCAACGATGGCAGGAGAAGCAGGAAAGAATGCTCCTTCAAGCATGGCCGAATCAAAAACCTGCAAAAACTCCGGTACCGCGATGTCGTCCGTATGGTAGATGGGCCCTGTATACCCCCGCTCGCGCAGCGCTTTGTGTGCCATCGCCGCACTGGTTCCGCGGTCGCCGATCAGGACCGCATCGGGTGTGAGTTCGAACACCCGTGAAGCGGGCTCAATAAGCTTGCTGTCACCCGGCTGATAGCGCTCGTCAGTCACCAGCTGCAATCCATGTTCGGCGGCCGCTTGCGCAAATTCGGTGTACCACTCGTTTCCGTAGGCGTTGGCGAGTCCAAAAAACGCGACGGTGCTGTGATTGTTACGTTGCATATGGGCCGCGGCTCCCCTGGCCATGAGATGACGCTCAGGAACTAGGGGAAATACCCAATCCTGATGGGGGGTGTCAGAGCGATCCGCGTCTGTTATGGTTGTGAGCAAAATCAGCGGAGTTTCGCTGCGCTGGGCAATTTCGATTGCTCCATCTCGCGTGGTACTTAGGTTTGGTCCAACAATGACATCCACCTGTTGCTCGTCGATTAGGCGCTGAATATTCTGCGTGGCAATAGTTGGGTCGGATGCATCATCAAGCAAGATGTAGTGGGCGATTTCGTCCCCCAGAGTGCGGGGCCATAGCAAGACCGCCTGTTTGGCAGGCACGCCTTCCTCGGCGCCGAGGCCACTGGCGCTCAGGTTGATACCGACGAGAATCTCCGCCTGAGTCGCGGTGCAAAAGGCGAGCAATAGAAGTCCAGCCAAGCCACGTTTACCGCGCATAAGAGTACTCCTGAATATAGTTTCGCCTGGTCATCAGTTAGTAGCGCCACGAGGCGGTAGTGTATATCGGCATGCCGGTTGCTTCAGAGCGCGGCAAGGAGGAACGGACATGTGCAATCGTATAACCCAGTTCCGCTCGGGATCCGACTATATTTCAGCGTTGGGTTGGGATGCGTTGGTGACGACCCAGGCTGGGGGCAGTGGGCCACGTTACAACGTTGCACCGGGTGCATCAACTTATATCTTGCATCAGTTGCCGGAAGGTCTAGCCGCGATTGAACGTGTGCGTTGGGGGAGCGAAATACCTCATGCGCGCGCTGAGTCCATGTACCAGGCGACGGTTCGCGCGGATGAGTCGCTGGATGATTCTCGTGTGGCCCTGTTGTGGCAAAAAGGGCGGTGCGTGATCCCGGCAGACGGCTGGTTTGAATGGCGTGACGATGCCCGCAACGAGGTCGCGTACCGCATTCGCTTGCCCAACGATGCACCCATGTTCTTCGCTGGCTTAACCGATTTATTCCTGCCTCGGTCACGCGGTGTCGCGCCTGGCTTCATCATCATTACCGCTCATGCGGGATTCGGCCTGGTCGAGCTGGCAGATCGTCGTCCGGTGGTGTTGGCACCGGAGGATGTGCATGTTTGGCTCGATCCGCGCACGTCGCTCCAAGTGGCCAGGCACATCGTGAGCGAGCTTTTACTCCCGCCCCCGGCATTCGAGTGGTATACCGTTAGCCCGGACGTTCGGGACGCCCAGGTCGACCGCGCAGATCTGCTACAACCGCTCGAAGAACCTGCGTAACCCGTCGCCAGTCTTGGCAACGTGGCGGTGGCGAAGCCTTACACCGCCTTCCCGCAGCAGAAGCCGCCCGAAGCGGCGGCAAATGACCGTCTACGGTTTCGTGGGAAGCGCCGTCGCGGTCATTTAAATCAACCGGGGGGCGAGCTCCCAGTAGCCGCCCTGGCCTCTAAAGACGCTCATGGTGCAAGCGGCCTCAGGCTGGTGCAGGGGGTTGCCATACTCCAGACTCGCTCCAATCGGCAATTTGTAGGAACCGATCCAGAATCAGGAAATGATCGTCGTGAAATTCGCTTTCGCGCTTGGCGATTTCTTCAATGGGGAACCAAAATGCATCCGCGGCATCATCGGCGGCGCGAATGGCCGGCAGCGTGGCGGCTGTAAGGTCAAAATGATAAGCATGCGTAATGACGCGACCGCGCTGGCTCCTTAGCGGCGCGTCAAACACCTCGTTGCCTTGCAGGCTGGAGCGAAGTTCGTCGTCGCTCACTGCAAGATGGGTCTCTTCCCTTAACTCGCGTACTGCCCCCTGAAACAAAGTCTCGAGTTGATCGATAAACCCGCCGGGCAGCGCCAGCAGCCCCTTGCCGGGCGAGCTACCGCGTTTAATTAAAAGGACATGTTGCGCGCAGCTAACCACGGCATCGACCGTGACAAAAACCGGTGGGTAGGGTGCGTCGGCCCAGGCACGCCGTTCAAGTCGTATCGCCTCCCATTCTTGACGGAGTTGGCTGAATTGGTCGGTTTCGATCCAGGCGCGCAGCTCCTCGGCTGTGGACGGAGGAAGCAAGTCGCCATAACGTATCAGTGTCTCCGCAGGCTTGGGCGCCCCATACAGCGCATTGCGCAGACGCATAGGTTTGTCTTCAAGGGGGTGTTGCAGTTGCAGTAGCGTCCAGCCCGGCGGAACCGGTACGGACTGATCATCGGTTAACAAGAGAGCACAGCGCGGTGCAGTTTCTGAAGGACGCAGACTTTGCACCAACGCCGTCATCATGTTAATTCTGCGTTGCGGATCATAATCGGTACGCAAACCAACCAGTTGAATGCGAGTGCGCTCGTCCTGGGTGAACTCCTGCATGAGCCAGCGGGCGCGCTGATCAGCGGTGAACGGATGGCGGGGCGTTGACGCGCCCTTGGCGTTCTCAAGGATGACGATGCAGCATGCCGCTGAGTTGAGCGCCTGTCGAATGGCCTGAACGTGTTCTTGCATCACGGGCTGGAATAGACCGGTGCAAACGGCGACGTCAAAAGTCCCAGACATGGAAATCTGCTCCTTGCATTGATGCCAACGAGGGCAGAACAACGAATGTGAAGGTGAGGTATGGTGACCGTAGTTAAGTGCCCGACCTGCAATCGCGAGGTCCCCTGGAGAGAGGATAGCCTGTACAAGCCCTTTTGTTCAGAGCGATGCAAGCAAATTGACTTGGGAGCGTGGGCCGCTGAACGCTATGTTATTCCGGGTGAACCCGCGCACGAAGACGAGCATGACAGGAAGGACGACTAATCAACCCATTTGGCGTACTCCCGCCCGCGTGGGTAGGTGAGTAGCTGAAACAGCTGCTCCTGCCCAATCGACGAAAAGCCTAGGGCATAGAATGACCAAGTGGGAGCGTCGTGTTAGCGCCCGCTGGAAGCTTGAGTCGAGGAAGGTGAGCCCTGGCCGGATCCCGCTAACGCATCGCGCGCCGGCCGCGGGTAAACATGTTCAAGCGCATTCGACACCGTTTCCGGGGCGAGTGGAGCGCCTGAAAGGTACGCGGCGCGCCCGAGTGCATGTGCGGAAAGGGTAACCGTAGCGACCAGAAAACCGATGCCGGCCAAGGCCGAAAGCATCGCGGGCCAGGTGCCGATGGCAAGACCACTCCCTAAGAGCATACTGCCTGCGCCTACCACACCTGCTTTGGTAGCGGCGTGCATCCGGGTGAAGGCGTCGGGAAAGCGTGCCACCCCAAGCGCAGCACTCGCCAGCACAAAAGCCCCCACCAAAATGAAGAAAGCCGAAGTCGCTTCGCGTAGGGTGGATAAGTCCATGTCAGTTCTCGTCGGTCGGGCGAACGTCGGAAGCAGACGATAATTGCGCGCGCTCCAACAGAGCCGCAAACGCAACGGCACCTAGAAAAGAAAAAAGTGCGATTCCAACTGCAATGTCGAGGTATGCGGAATATCCTGTGAAGCAGGCGGAGAGGGCCGCAATGGCAATCCCCAGCAGGCCCAACATGTCGGTCGCAATGACCCTGTCGGCCGAGCTGGGACCTACCAGGAGTCGCCACGCAACCAGCACCAGCGCAGGAATAAGCAGAATGGCTGCGCCCACAGACGCCCAAAAAACCAGACTCACGGCAACACCTTTCTCACGCTGTTTTCAAGCGTTTGTTTCATATTGCTGATAGCTTCGTCGGCATCGGGTGCATCGAGTGCGTGCACGTACAAGTGAGTCCGATCTTCGGAAACATCCAGCGTTGTGGTGCCCGGCGTCAGGGTGATCATATTGGCAAAGAATGTAATGCCCAATGGAGATTTGGTGTCGAGCGGAACTGCCAGAATCGCGGGGCGCGCGGTGCCGCGCGGCGAGTACACCAGTTTTAGCGTCACCCATGTGGCCTTCAACAGTTCGATCACCAGGGTGCAAGCAAGCTGTGCCCACCCTAAAGTCTGCTTGAAGATCAATGGAACTTTTGCGATGCTCATATCAGCTCCTGAATGGGTTTCCCGCATCCCCCACCGTCCTTGTCACGAGCCAATCGGGACGGACAACGGCGGTCCAACTGTGTACCTCGATCAACGAAAAATTCAGCCCCTTGAACATCTTCCAATCGAAGGGTGCGCCATGAAATATGCACAAACGGTTGCTGACCCCGCAAACCGCGGCAAGATTCCAGAGCTAGTATGCCGGACTTAGTTTCCATCAGCATAAAGTACGGCTGAAATATAGGCATCCCGGTTTAGTAGCTGATCGGCTGCGGCTACCGAAATTTCGGCAAACGGCTCGGTATGCAGACCGATAACGATGGTTACCAATGCAAGCACCACAATTGGAGCATAGGTGGCCACCTGCTGTCCGCGACTCCAACGTGCCGGCTCAACAGGAACGGGTTCTGCCTTCCAGAAGGCTTCATTCCAAATTTTGACCATGGAAAATAGCGTCAGCAAACCGACAACCAATGCTACGCCAGCTAACAAAAATGCTTGCGATTCGAGGCTGGCGCGGATAACTGCAAGTTTGCCCCAGAAACCAGACAGTGGTGGCATGCCAGCAAGGGAAAGTGCGGGAATCAGGAACAGAATCCCCAACCACGGGGTGGTGCGCCAAAGCCCGCCCAGGCGAGCTAGCAAGAAGCTACCGCCATGCTGACGCATTGCGCCCGCCAACAAGAACAAGTTGGCCTTCACAATAATGTGATGAACGATATATAAGATGCTGCCGGCAAGGGCGAGCGGTGTCATCAATGCGACACCGATCAACATGTATCCAATCTGGCTAATGATGTGAAACGACAATATTTTGCGCACATCGTAATGCGCTGCGGCGCCGAGTACGCCAACCACCATCGTGCTCATTGCAATAAACGCAAAGATGGGTGCAAAGAAAGCCGTGTCATGTGCGTACATTAGGGTGTACACGCGCAGGATGGCATACACACCCACCTTAGTAAGCAGCGCCGCAAAAATCGCAACGACGGGCATGGAGGCGGTGTGGTAAGACGCAGGTAACCAGTTGAAGATCGGAAACACTGCCGCCTTTGCTCCGAATGACACCAGCAATAACATCCCAGCCGTCGCGAGCAGGGCGCGGTTCTCGATGGCGGGTGCGATGCGGGCGAGATCGGCAAGGTTAAGAGTGCCTGTGATTCCATACAAAAGCCCCACCGCCATCAGGAAGAAGGTTGTGCCAATCAGATTGAGCAGCACATAACGCACGCCCCCATCAAGTTGAGCTGCGCTGCGATCAAGAACGAGCAGTCCGAACGAGGCGATTATCATCACCTCGAACCAGACATACAGGTTGAAAATATCTCCGGTGACGAACGAGCCGCAAACGCCTAATAGCAAGGCATGGAATAAGACGTGAAAGCCCGCCTTGTCTCGCGAGGCGCGCCCGGGTCCCAGCGAATACACGGCGACGGCTACCGCCATCAGTCCGGTGATCACCAACATAATGGCAGAGAAAATGTCCACCACAATGCTGATACCAAAGGGTGCTGGCCACTGCCCCATTTGGCTTGTAAGAATCGTGCCCGCCGACGTTTTGACCAGCAACTGAAGGGTAGCGGCCAGCAGCAGGATCGAGCTAATCACGCTGATCCAGCGCTGGACTTGTGGCTGATGCCAGAACAGCGCGCAGATCGCGGCTGTCAGCAAGGGAAGAACAATCGGAACAATCAGTATCAGGTGCGGCGACATCAAGAGCGGTTCTCGTTTTCTTCAGCGGGCAATACGGCAGGGTCGATACCCTCGGCCACATCTAACGCTTCGGCATCCAACGTGCGGAAGCGCCAGTAAACGCGCAATGCGAGCATCAAACTAAACGCAGTGAGTCCGAAACCGATCACGATGGCGGTAAGAATGAGCGCCTGCGGTAACGAGTTGGCGGCACCGTCGACCAGTGCAGTGGCAGGCGGTTCGATGACGGCCGGGGTAATCGACTCTATACGCCCCACCAGCAGCAACAACAGGTTGGCTGCTGTGCTAAATAGCATAAAGCCAATGAGCATGCGCGGAAGGTCGCGACTTAATAGCAGGTAAACTGCTGTGGCGACTACAACGCCAATAGCAACCGCCAATAATGCTTGCATAACTTACCGCCGGACAAGATTGAGGAAGATTGCGCTGATAGTGCCCAGGACAGTGAGGTACACCCCAAAGTCGAATAGCAGCGTGGTGCCCACCGAAAATGTCAGACCAAAGAAACTGATCTCATACCATTGATGGGTGAGATAGTCGTTGCCTTTGATCAGGGCAAATATCCCGCTTCCCAGCGCACATCCCACTCCTACGGCACAAAACGAAATCGGCGCCATACGCAACAACTGATGCGCGTCGTCTCGTCCTCGAGCAATGGCGTAAAACAATACGCCCACCCCTGCAATGAGCCCTCCAATAAACCCACCTCCCGGCGCATTATGACCCCGTAGCAGGATGTAGAACGAATAAATCGTGGTCAGTATCAAAATAGGGATAGAGGAGGTGCGTAGTATCAGCGAAGGTTTCATACGGAGTGTCCACGCTGTGCAGAAGGTGAGGTCTTGGTTGGTACCTGACGTGAACGTTGTCTCGCGCGCATGGCCGCGCGCAGCAGGCTATGCACAGCAAAGGCTGCGATCGCGAGAACTGTAGTTTCTCCCAATGTATCCAACGCCCGGAAATCGACCAGAATCACGTTAACAACGTTGCGTCCATGGGCTGCCACATAGCTGTGCTGCCCGAACCATTCCGAGAGCCTGAGGTCAAGCGGCGCCGCGAGCACCGACAACAGGGTCAAGGTCAGGCCTGCGCCCATGCCAATACCAATTAGGGCGTCGACTCGTTTTTGCCGGTTTGTTCGCGTGTCGCGCGTTGGAATCGGAACCCGTGCCAGGGTACTGGCAATAATGACGACCAGCAGCGTTTCGACCGAAAACTGGGTAAACGAGACGTCGGGAGCGCCAAAAAACAAAAAAGTCAGTGCTGCCGCAAAGCCCGTTAGCCCCGTCGCAATCACCGCTGCAAACGCGGTTTTGGCACGGGCGGCTGCCAGTGCGCCGATGATCAGCGCGCCAAACGCGAGGTAACGCAAATCGAGCAAGTCCAGGGAGAAGCCGGGCCACCGGAGCGCATTCCGGCCCAGCAAGGTGGCCAATACAACGCCTGCAGCGACGATAAAGAGGATACGCATGTAAACACGCAAACTGCCGCTTTGAACAAGAAGTGTTGTGTGATGGGCAAGTTTGAGCGTGCCTGAAAGCAAGGCATCATAGCCGCGCACCGGTGCCCATTGATCTATCAGCTGAACGTTGGACAGCAAGCCATAAATGCGTGGCCAGAGACGGTACAGCAATATGCCGGTAGCGATGGTGAGCCCGCTTAATCCAAGGATGGGCGTTATGCCGTGCCATAGGGAAAGTGTCTGTGCACTGGGATAGCCCAAGGTTGCAGCACTGGGCGAGAGAATCCAGTTGGAGACGGCTACTGTTAACAGTAACCCGCAAAGAAGACCGAGGCTTGCGAGTAGAACTGGACCAGTGAGCATGGCCCATCCCGGCTCGTGAGGTGGCCGTGGGGTGTTGCGCTGATCCCCGGTGAAGATATGCACCGACAATAAGGCGGCGATGGCTACGGTGCCCGCATTGACGATGAACGTCGCGGTGCTTAAAGCATAGGCAAACGCCCCAGCACTGAGTACGGCTTCATAGACGAGTTCTTTGGCGACGAAGCCAAGTAGGGGTGGAACTCCTGCCATGGATAAGGCGGCCAGCGCTGCCACTCCAGCGGTCATGGGCATGGCGCGTCCCAATCCCCGCAGTGCAGTGATGTCACGCACTCCGGTGGCATGATCGATGATGCCAGCGACCAGAAACAGGCAGGCTTTGTAGAGAGCGTGGACAATCAGGAAAGCAAAGGCAGCGATGATCGCGGTTTTGGTTCCAATACCCAATAACAGGGTCAGCAACCCCAACGCGGAGACGGTCGTGTAGGCCAGAATGCGCTTGAGGTCGGTCGTGCGAAATGCAAGCACGATACCGGTCACTGCGGTCGTAGCACCAAACAACGACAAAGTGAATTGCCAAGCCGGGTTGCCCGAGTAAAGTGGTGCCAGACGAGCAAGCAAATACACGCCAAGCTTGACCATGGTTGCCGAATGAAGATACGCGGACACCGGAGTGGGTGCTGCCATTGCGTTGGGCAACCAGAAATGAAACGGAAACTGCGCCGACTTGGTAAAGCAACCAAGAACAATTAAAGCCATGGCCGCCAAACTAGAGGGCTGGGCAAGCACCCGCGCCGGTGCTGCCAGAATCCCCGACAGGCTGGTCGTGCCGGCGGCGGTGGCGATCATGATTAGACCGGCCAGCAGAGCCAGCCCGCCGCCAGCGGTCACGAGCAGGGATTGCAATGCCGCGTAGCGGCTAGATGCGTTCTCGTGGTCGTATCCAATGAGAAAAAACGACGTCAGGCTGGTGAGTTCCCAAAAGATAAAAAGGATGATGACGTCGTCGGCGCTGACCGCTCCCAGCATCGCGCCCATAAACAGCAAAAGCATGACCACAAGCCGACGCTGCCGAGGGTCGTTGTGAAGGTAACGGCCCGTATACAAAAAGATCAGGGTGCCAATACCCGATATTAAAAGAACAAATAAAGCGCTAAGCCCGTCTAGACTCAACCCGCCCGTAACCCCTAGCGAGGGCACACTCCAGAACGAAGCTTTTAAGCTTGCAGATTCCGTGATTGTCGTGGCAAGCAACGCATAGATCAGCGTCGCGATGAGGGCGGTGATTACTCCAAGCCGCACTGACCAACGCTGCGGTACGAAGGCGGCTACGACGCCGGCAATCAGTGCAAGCAGTATGGGTAAGGCAAGAGGAGCAAGCATCAGGTCGGGTTCGAGTTTTGGTTGTGGCTTGAAGAGGCTGGCGTAGTTCCTTCACTTGACAAGGTGCGGGAGACGTCCGGGCTCTCAGGTTCCGGTGATTAGCTTAGGTTCATGCCCAGCACGAAAGAGGCAACGGTTTAAGCCACCTTCGTGCAGCACTCGCCCTCCCGCGGAGATGCATAGGCCGCTCTTCGTTGAGATTCCGCAGGATTGTAAAGCTTGTGCAAGCGCTCGTATACCGCCGCCAAAGCGTTCCAGAAACAAACCGGGAACACACGGGCCGTGCAGTGCGTTCCCGGCATAACCATCAGGGCTCGATGGAATGCTTACGATCCGCTTTCAGCGGTTATCTCATACTGGGCCTTGCGGCGCCCTTTAAAGTACGACCAAGCAAGTGCAAGAATCAAGGCCAGTCCGGCTGCAACGAACCCCGCACTGATAGGGCGGGTGATGAAGATGCTCATGTCGCCGCGCGACAGCAGCAGGGCGCGGCGGAAGTTTTCTTCCACGAGCGGCCCTAATACAAAGCCGAGCAGAAGTGGGGCTGCTTCGAAGCGCAAGCGCAAGAAGAGATAGCCGACCACACCAAAAATCATCACCACCCAGACATCGAACAGGTTGTTATTGGTGCTATAGACCCCAACGCAAAGGAAAAACAGGGCCGCAGGGTAAAGATAGCGATATTGCACCGACAATAGCCTTACCCACATGCCGATCAGGGGCAGGTTCAGGATCAGCAGAATGATGTTGCCAACCCAGAAGCTAGCGATAAGACCCCAGAAGATGTCGGCATGCTCGGTCAGTAACTGCGGGCCGGGCTGAATGCCATGAATAATCAGTGCCCCCAGCATAAGTGCCATCACCGGGTCACCTGGAATACCCAGGCTCATGGTGGGGATAAAGCTGGTCTGGGTCGCTGAGCTGGTGGCGGCTTCCGGGCTGGCTACCCCCTCGATCGCTCCCCGGCCGAAGCGGCGCGGATCCTTGGCAACCTTCTTCTCTACCGCGTACGACATAAAGGATGCGATGGTGGGGCCGGTGCCGGGCAGAATGCCGAAGGCGGCCCCAATCGCGGTACCGCGCACCAAGGCGCCCCGCGACTGACGGATATCCCCCTTTTGGGGACGTAAGGCCCGCATCGAGATTTTGCCGGCCTCCTTGATAGTCGTGCCGGAGCCCACCCGGTTCACATTAGCAAGGATATCCGCAACACCGAAGAACCCCATCGCCACGGCCACCAATGCCAGACCGTCGCTGAGTTCGGGCACACCGAATGTAAACCGCATCATCCCCGAGTTCACATCGGTGCCGACCACACCCAGGATCAGCCCCAGCACCACCATGGCCACGCCTTTGATCGCCGAGCCTTTGGCCAGGGTGGATCCGGCCAGCAAACCTACCGTCATCATGGCGAAGTATTCGGCCGGGCCAAACTGGAACGCGACCTCGGTGAGCATGGGGGAGAACAGCATCATGGTCAGGATGCCCACCGTGGCGCCACAGAACGACGAGAACATCAGCATGAACAGCGCTGAACCCGCTCGTCCGGTTCGTGCCATGGGGTTGCCATCGAGGCAGGCAACAGCGTGGGAGGCGGTGCCGGGCATGTTCAACATGATGGACGTGATGCCGCCGCCGTACTGCGATCCGTAATAGATCCCCGCCAGCATCATGAGTGCGGCTGTCGGGGTCATGGTGTAGGTCAGGGGCAGCAGTATCGAGATGGACGCTAACACGCCCAGCCCGGGCAAGACCCCGATGAGGTTACCCATGAAGACACCAAAGGCCGCCCACATGAGGTTGTAGGGTTCGAGCGCGACGCCGAACCCCATCAAAACATTATTCAGGAGGTCCATGATTTACCACCCCCACCGAAATAGCGGAAATTGCAACTCGAGGAAGTACGAGAAAATGATAGTGCCCACAACACACACGCCGAGGGCAAGTAAACCTGCTCCTGCCACAGTCTGCGTACGATCACCGAGCGCGGAGATAAACACTAGGGCGAACGTTGCGACGACCAGGCCGAAGTAGTGTCCGAGGACTGCGAACGCCACCATGCCTACGACAACGCAGAGCAAGCTCCGCCAATCGGTTTTCAACTTGGTCGCTTCTTCTTCCTCTTCATCCGCACCTTTATCGTCCGCGGTAACGGCGAGCAACACACCCAGCAAAGTGAGGATGACGCCAAGTGCGACGGGGAAAAACCCTGGCCCCATACGGGAGAGGATTCCAATCGAATATGTACTTCCTTCCCACACCGTAAATAGCCCGATCGCAACCAACAGGGCTGCGCCAATCAAATCGGTACGGCTCTTACGGAATCGGGAGGTTTCTCTATCATGATGCGCTTTCATGTGCTCCTCTTAGAACGACAGCTCGCAAGCACGGCCGTGTGTACGCCGCACCTGTCGAGGCGATGGGCGGAGCATAATCAGCGAGACTTTCAGTCTGCTTTCAATCGGCTTGCTGCGGCGCAACATCGGGGGTTTTCTAGGGAAAACACCCACCGTCCTACGGATGCACGGGGTAGACAGCCTTGAAGACCGGATCAATGCGGCGCGGCGGCAAGGAGTGTAGCCAGACTTCGATGGGCACCCTGAGGGATCCGGGCCAGCGATTGCTGCTAGCTGTGTGAGATGGTTGGAAGGCTTGAGTGCGACTCGGGGATAGGAAGCCGAAGTGCAACGGTCAGCCCGTGCCCTCCCTGCGCGTTGGGTAAGCCATCGGTCAGTTCCAGCGTGCCGCCGTCGCGTTCGACAAACGCTTGGGCAATCGCCAAACCGAGTCCCGCGCCCGTGCCCGAAGGCGAGCTT
>CAZMVM010000055.1:0-19432 GCA_964569785.1 uncultured Pigmentiphaga sp.
GCAATTGAACGATTGGCACTTGTACGACCAGCGCGACATTGCAGGGCCTGGTTGGAAGGTAACTTGGGATGGCTACCTGGAAGCCTATCACCATAACACCGTTCATCCCGAGACCGTGGGCAAATACACCATCGGCAATCTGCTACTGCACGATGCATGGGGGCCGCATCAACGCATTGCTTTCGGTCGCCGTTCACTCAGTCAAATGCAGCAGCAGGAGGAATCGGAGTGGCAGCCGCGAGAGCACATACGCCTCATTCATTCAGGCTTCCCGAATTTGTCAATTTCCGGCGTCCTTGGCGACCACTGCCTAGTGACGCAAGTTTATCCAGGTGCGACACCTGACACGACGATAACCCGCCAAACCGTACTCGCCGCACGCAAGCCGGAAACGGCCGAAGAAAAAGCTGCCACCGAGACTTTTAGTGCGATGGTGCTGAAGGCAGTACGTGACGAAGACTACCGAATCGGGCTGAAGGTGCAGGCGGGCCTGAAGTCGGGTGCTAATAAAGTCTTTACAATTGGGCGCAATGAGATTGCTGTGCAACACTATCATCGCTGGGTTGCACGCATGGTTGAGAACTATGAAGCGAATGGTGGTGTCATTCGCGCATGGGAGACGTAATGTCCACACTGGACGGTTTGTCCATTCTAATCACGGGGGGTGGTAGCGGCATCGGGGCCGCATCTGCCATACGCTTTGCTGCGGCAGGAGCACGAGTAACCATTGCGGGGCGCCGAGCTCAGGCGTTAAACCAGGTCGCCAATCAGGCCGGGGCAAATTGTAGAGCTCACGTATGCGACGTAACCCAGCCGGAGGCGCGCGAGGCGCTGCTGCGTGCAGCACTCGAGCACGGCGGTGGCCTGGATGCGGTGATACATTGCGCCGGAAACATGCTGCGCGGCGGTATCACCGAATTGCGCGAAGACGAGGTGGTCGATCTCTTTCGCACCAATGTCGTGTCCGCCATGATGTTGACGGGAAGCGCAGCCCCCTACCTGGCCGAGCGCAAGGGCTCAATAGTCTTTGTAGGATCGGTCCATACACGCCGCGCCTATCCGGGGGCGTCGGCGTATGCCAGTAGCAAGGGGGCCGTTGAAGCGCTTGCGCAAGTTCTCGCCGCCGAGCTGGGCCCCCAGGGAGTACGGGTAAACTGCGTCATTCCCGGGGCGGTTCCCACCGAGTTGAATATTCGCGCGGGCGTTCTTACCGAGGAACAACAGGAAGAGCGGATGCGCGCTCTCGCGCGTGATCATGCCTTGGGACGCGTAGGTACGCCCCAGGAAGTGGCGCAGGCGATTGAATACCTAATTCTGGCGCCTTGGACGACCGGGGCGGCACTAGCGGTCGATGGTGGGTTATCGTTGGGGACATCCTATCTCTAAGTTGGCCAACCGTCATTGATAAAAGCACTCATAAAGGAGAATCACTTGCTCGTCGAACAACGTACTTACACGTTCAAGCCGGGAACCGTGCCGCTTTTCCTCGAGATTTACCAGGAGCGTGCGCTGGCTTTGCAGACCGAAGTGCTGGGAAATTTGTTGGGCTATTTCTGGACTGAAATTGGGCCGCTCAACCAAACTGTGCATATGTGGGGTTACAGCAGCTTCGAAGAGCGTCAGCGACGACGCGCTGCGCTCATGGAGCACGCCGAATGGAGAGACTTCCTGAAGGAAGTGTCTCCCATGATTCTTAGCCAGGAAACGAAACTGCTGAACCCGGCGCCGTTTTCGCCGATTCGTTAAGCCACTCGCCCGCAACAACGCCCCAACTGGAACGCTGGCCCAGCCACAGGATGATACGGGTGTCTTGGTCGCGATCTCGAAGGGGCAGCATCAGCAGGCTGCCCGCTCGGGAAGTCGCTTCGTTTGCCGGCTGTCGTACGACGAAACTAGAACAGGGGAGCGTCGCTCTTTCAAACGACGCCACCACAGCCGGTTAGCTCTCGCATTGAGGGGCCGCGTAATGAAGCACGGACTTTCGCAATACGCGAGCAGCTCCGCTTGCAAGTCAGATTGATCGCTATGGGTGTGATATGACAAACAAGGTTCGTACGCGTGCAACTGCCCGTCGAACTGCACAGCGACTTCGAACCGAGACGGCGGCGTTGGTCAAGCAGGAAGATGAAAGCGCCTCGGGCAATACCGACGTCGATCAATACAAGCCCTTGTCAGAACGACTGGCGTTTTATTTTCACAAGCTTAGCGCCCGCATCGCGCTTATCGGTAATCAGCACTTTCGCGAGTATGGGTTAAATCACTACGCCGCGCGCATTTTGATCTTGTTGCTCGAGAAACAGCAGCTGCGCACCAGCGAACTGGTTGAGCTCATGTTGTTACCGCAGTCCACCATCACCAACCAATTACAAGGCTTGCATAAACGCCGGCTCATTCGGAGACGGCGCTCGCGCCAGGATAGTCGCTCGGTGATTATCTCGCTGACCGAACAGGGCGAACAGCTCGCTCGTGATTGCAACCAGCTCAGCATCGTGGTGCAGGAGATCATGGTGCAAAGCATGTCAGAGGCCGAGAAGAAGCGTGCCTATAGTTTTCTGGCTAAGGTTGATGCACGCTTGCAGGAGATACAAAATCAGCAGGTGTATCAGTTCAAGAGTTAACTGTCAGACGTCGAACAAAAGCCGTAACACGCTTCTGAGGCATTAGTGATCAAGGGGTGTACGGCGCGCGGCCTCATGTGAGGGTGACGCGTGTCGCGGACATCGACTTATTCTTGGAGTAATTATGGATTTCGGTATTGCTGGTAAGTGGGCGTTGGTGTGCGGCGCTAGCAAAGGGCTGGGGTATGGGTGTGCTCAAGCCTTAGTACGTGAAGGGGTCAATGTCGTGATTGTCGCGCGCACCCCAGAGCCCCTCGAGCAGGCTGCCGCCCGCCTGAAAAATGAAGCACAGCGTAGCGGACAGGATGTCAGCGTCTTGCCAGTTGCTGCCGATATCACGTCGGCAGCAGGTCGAGAAGCGGTATTCGCAGTTTCGGGCGGGCCGGGCAAGGATTTCGATATTGTGGTAACGAACGCGGGCGGGCCGCCTCCAGGAAATTTCCGTGACTGGGATGTTGCCATCTGGCAAAGCGCACTCAACGCCAACATGCTTACGCCCTTGGAACTCATCCGGGCCGTGATCGACGGCATGGTGGCGCGCAAGTTCGGGCGCATTATTAACATCACATCGGTGTCAGTTAAGGCGCCCATCGATCTGCTCGGACTAAGCAATGGTGCGCGCGCCGGGTTAACGGGTGCGGTGGCGGGGATCGCACGCAGCGAAATTGCAGCGGCTAATGTCACCATTAACAACCTCTTGCCGGGCGCGTTCGATACCGATCGCTTGCGTAGCACGATCGAGGCGGATGCTGACAAGCGCGGTGCGCCCCTGGATGCGACCATCGAAGCGCGCCTCGCCACCATCCCGGCACGGCGCTTTGGCACACCCGAAGAGTTCGGCGCCACTTGTGCTTTCCTGTGCAGTCAGCACGCGTCCTACATTACGGGGCAGAACATCTTGCTGGATGGCGGTGCCTATCCCGGCACGTTCTAGCTGGATAATGGCGCTTGTAGTTGCACACCAATTACAAGCGCTTGATAAATATCAAACTGTTACGCGCCCGATTGTATTGATGGCGCTTGTCGTCGGGCAAGACGTCAAGCGTGGTTTGTTTGAAGCCGCGCTTGATGAACCAGTGTGATGTTCGGGTGGTGAGCACAAACAAGCGCTCAACACCCTGCGCACGGGCACGCGCTTCCGCGTGTCGCAGCAACTTGTCGCCTTCGCCTTCGCTCTGCCAGTCGGGGTGGACCACCAGACAAGCCATTTCCGCCATGCGATCTTCAGGCCATACATACAACGCGACGCAGCCGTAGATAATACCGTCGTGTTCCGCCACCCAGAACTTCTCGACATCACGTTCAATTTGCTGCCGACCCCGAGGCACGAGCGTGCCATCTTGTTCCAAGGGCTCGATAAGTTGCACGATGGCACCGACATCATCCACGGTGGCTGGACGTAAATCTTCCAGTGTGTCTTCCACCACCATGGTCCCGACACCGTCGTGTGTGAAGATCTCCAGCAAGATACTACCGTCGAGCCGGAAGGGCAGCAGGTGGGCACGCTTTACCCCAAGCTTCACGGCTTTTGATGCGTGCTTAAGCAGGTAGGCGGTTTCTTCGTCGAGCACATTTTGCGCCAGCAAGCGGTCGGCGTCCACGCGGGCCAGCTCGGTGTCGATGCTGCCGTCTCCCTCGCGAATGCCGGGCGTTTCCGTCAGGAAAATAAGCTTTTCGGCGCGTAAAGCCACCGCTACACTGGTGGCGAGCTCTTCCATTTCAAGCCGAAACGCTTCGCCGGTGGGTGAGAATCCCAGCGGCGACATCAGCACGATGGATCCATGATCGATGGCGAAACGCAGTGCCTCTGTGTCGATCTTTCGGACCAGCCCGGTGTGCCGGTAGTCGACGCCATCGATCACGCCGACGGGACGCGCGGTAACGAAATTGCCGGTGATCACTCGCATGCGAGCGTGGGACATGGGCGTATTGGGCAGCCCCTGGCTGAAGGCAGCCTCGATATCGAGCAGAATTTCGCCCGCCGCTTCTTTGGCACACTCGAGGGCGTCGGCATCCGTCACCTGCAACTCACGATTGAACTGTTGCTCTATTCCTTTGAGCCGCAACTGTTCGTTCACCTGGGGCCGAGATCCGTGAACAAGTACTAGCCGTATGCCGAGCGCGCTTAACAGTGATAAATCCTGCACTAAGCTGTTGAGGGCGCCGGCCTGAACCAGCTCGCCTCCGAACGCCACGACAAACGTTTTGCCGCGAAAGGCATGCACGTACGGCGCGACTTCGCGAAACCAGCGCACGAACTGGGCCGGACGGATCTCCGGGGCGACGGTGTCAGCGTCGGAGTGCGCCGGACTGGCTGGGCCAGCACCCGGTGACGTATTGTCTGGGCGTGCGAAAGTACCGCGCGAATTATCCTGTTGCGTATCCACCGTTTGCTTGTCCATTAAGTACCGCCTTGGCCGCTGCTGATTGTTCACAGGGCGCCAATCATCATTTTATCGTGCCACATTTCTTATAATGGCGGGTTATCCCGGTATTTTGATCGAGTGAAACCCAAATCGCAGCGTTTACGCAACCCGGTTCCCGCAATTCTGTATCCTGATGAGCTGCCCGTTAGCGCTCGGCGCGAGGAGATTGCGCGTGCAATACGCGACCATCAGGTTGTCATCGTTAGCGGAGAAACCGGTTCGGGCAAAACCACGCAGCTTCCCAAAATCTGCCTTGAGCTGGGTCGTGGTGAAGCCGGCCTGATAGGTCACACTCAGCCGCGTCGGCTTGCTGCCACCAGTGTGGCGCGCCGGGTCGCCGAAGAGCTGGGGACACCGCTGGGTGAGGTCGTTGGCTACCAGGTGCGCTTCAACGATCGCGTGCGGCCGGGGGCGTCGGTGAAGTTAATGACCGACGGCATCCTTCTGGCAGAAACGCAGCGCGATCGCCACTTGCGCCAGTACGACACGATCATTATCGACGAGGCGCACGAGCGCAGTCTCAACATTGATTTTTTGTTGGGCTATCTAAAGCAGCTCCTGCCGCGCCGGCCCGATCTGAAGATCATTATCACGTCGGCCACAATTGACGCTGATCGCTTCGCCCAGCACTTTGCATCCGCGCCCGGTCAACCCGCACCGATCATTGAGGTGTCGGGGCGTACTTATCCTGTTGAGATTCGCTACCGCCCGGTGCAAGGGAACGGAACGAATGAAGCCACGGACGGCGCAGTGCCGTTGCAAGTTGATGGTCATCGCGGGAAGGGGCAGCGCGCGCGTTCCGACCATGCGCGAGACCGGTTGGCCCACGATGAAGAACGCGACCTCATGGATGCGATTGCCGACGCTGTGGACGAGTGTGCGCGCCATGGCCCCGGCGATATTCTGGTGTTCCTGCCGGGCGAGCGCGAAATTCGTGAGGCTGCCGAGGCCTTGCGCAAGCAGCACCCCGCAGGTACCGAAATTTTGCCGTTGTATGCAAGGCTGTCGCAGGCTGAGCAAGAGCGTGTGTTTCGTCCTACGACCAATCGGCGTCGTGTGGTGTTGGCAACCAACGTCGCTGAAACGTCGTTGACAGTCCCCGGAATACGCTTTGTCGTTGACACCGGACTGGCGCGGGTCAAGCGCTATTCGTGGCGTAATAAGGTTGAGCAGCTACGACTGGAACCGGTCAGTCAGGCATCGGCCAATCAACGCGCAGGACGCTGCGGCCGACTTGGGCCTGGCGTGTGCATCCGGCTCTATGACGAGGAGAGCTTCGCGTCACGCCCCTTGTACACCGACCCGGAGATTCTCCGTTCGTCACTGGCGTCTGTCATCCTGCGCATGAAGTCCTTGCGTCTGGATGATATCGAGTCTTTCCCATTCATTGATCCGCCCACTGGACGCGCCATTGCGGATGGATACCATCTGCTGCAAGAGCTAGACGCTATCGACACGTCTAATGCACTGACCGCGGTGGGCCGGCAGCTAGCACGTCTGCCAGTCGACCCGCGCGTAGGACGCATGATACTGGCGGCTCGGGACCAGCACGCGCTCACTGAAGTCCTGATCATCGCGGCGGCACTCTCGGTGCAAGACCCTCGAGATCGGCCCATGCAGGCGCAAGACGCCGCCGATACAGCCCACGCGGAATTCGCGGAAGAGCGTTCTGAATTCTTGTCATACCTCAAGCTTTGGAAATGGTACGAAGAGCAGGTCAAGCACCGGGCCTCAAACCGTAAGTTAGTACGGCAACTGCGCGAGCGCTTTCTGTCCCCGGTCCGTTTGCGTGAATGGCGCGATGTGCATCATCAGCTGATGACGGTCGTCAAGGAAGCTGGGTGGCGTTTGAATGCGTCAGAAGCGACTTACGAGCAGATTCATCTTGCTCTACTGTCGGGGCTGCTGGGAAATATAGGCAGAAAGCAGGATGATGGAAACGAATATCTTGGCGCGCGCGGCATTCGCTTTTCGATCCATCCGGGGTCAACACTCGTACGCAAGGCCGGCAAGTGGGTTGTAGCCGCCGAATTGGTGGAAACCACGCGCCTCTACGCGCGCTGTGTAGCCAAGATTGATCCGCGCTGGGTTGAGCGGGTTGCGGGTCATCTCGTGCAACGGATGTGGTCGGAGCCACGCTGGGAGAAGAAAAGAGGGCAGGTGGTTGCCAGTGAACGCGGCACGTTGTATGGCATTCCACTCTATAGCGGTCGGCGCGTACCTTACGCACGCATTAATCGTCAGGAAGCCCGTGAGATCTTCATACGCCAGGCTTTGGTGCCGGGCGAGATCGACACGCGTCTGCCGTTTGTCGCCCACAACCGTAAGCTGATCGCGGAAATCGAGAAGCTCGAGCATCGATCGCGACGCCCAGATATTCTAGTCGACGATGAGTTGATCTATGCCTTTTATGATCAGGCTCTGCCCCCCGAGGTCTGCCAGACAACCACATTAGAGCGCTGGTATAAGCAAGCCTCTGCAGACGAGCCTCGCCTGCTTTTCCTGACACGCGACGAGCTGATGCAGCATGAGGCGGCCGGTATTACGACGGACGTCTTCCCCAAGCGTCTTCAGCTGAACGGCGTCGACATGAAGCTCGACTATCACTTCGAGCCGGGCTCGCCGCGCGATGGCGTCACGCTGACGGTGCCCCTTTTTGCACTCAATCAGATCGACTCCCGGCGCATGGAGTGGTTGGTGCCGGGTATGCTGAAAGAAAAGGTACATTTGCTGCTGCGTTCGTTGCCGCAAAAGCTAAGACGCCACTGTGTGCCCTTGCCTGATTTTGCTGCTGCGTTCTACAACCAACATTTCGACGAGGCCCAGCAACTTCGGCGCGGCTTGTTGGAGGCCTTGATAGCCTACATTAACGAGCGCACCCAGGTGCGGGTGACACCTTCCGACTTCAAGCCAGAAACCTTGCCGCCCCATCTTTTCATGAACTATCGCGTCGTGGACGAGCATGGGCGCATGCTGGCGATGGGCCGCAATCTGGCGCAGCTACGGGCAGAATATGGTCGCGATGCGCGCGCGCAATTTCAGGAAGTGGCGGCGCGCGACCACGATGCCGCGGAAACTCTCGCTCACGAGCACATTACGTCCTGGTCATTCGGTGAGCAGCCCGAGTTACTGGAGATTCGGCGCAAGGGACAAGTCGTTATCGGCTATCCCGCGCTCATCGATAAGGGCGATCATTGTGAAATCGATGTGTTCGATGATCCAGACGCAGCCGCACGTCATCACCAACGCGGCTTGCTGCGCCTGTTTCGTTTGCAGCTCAAGGATCAGGTGAAATACCTGGAGAAGAACCTGATCGGGCTCACCCAGATGGCCTTGTTGTATATGTCTCTGGGCACGCAAGAGGAATTGCGTGATCAAATCATTGATCGGGCACTGGAGCTCGCGTGTCTGGGCGACCCATTACCGACGAACGCAGAAGAGTTCGCTGCGCGCGTAGAAGAAGGGCGCAGCCGTGTTGGTCTTTTGGCCCAGGAGCAGGCGCGCCTGGTTGCGACCATATTAAATGAATGGACAACTGTCACACGCAAATTGCCACAGGCCAAGGCGTTTGCTGAAGCCCACGCTGATCTCCAGCAGCAGTTGCGTGCACTCATGGGCAAGTGGTTCATTCGGGACACGCCTCACGAGCAATTATTTCACTTCCCCCGTTATCTTAAAGCGGCAGCCGCGCGTATCGACAAATTACGTGAAGACCCAGCACGCGATGCTCGACTCACTGCCGACGTGACGATGCTGGAGTCCCGCTACCGGCGTGCTGTGGCAGCGCTCAAAGGAGCCCATGATCCGGAGCTGGCGAACTATCGCTGGATGCTGGAAGAGTTGCGCGTAGCGTTGTTTGCCCAGGAATTGCGCACGCCGCGGCCGGTTTCAGTTAAGCGCCTGGAGAAGGCTTGGGCCGCGCTGCAGCGATGAGGCGAGCAAGAGTGTGTGGGCAACGTTGTAGCGTTCAAGCCGACGCACCGAGTTTAGAGAGGGGCAGGTACCGAGACTCTGCAGTGGACATCGGTGCGGTGCGCATAGCTACCCGCGTGGCATGGTGTCGATGAAGGGCTGCCTTTGCATGAGCCGGTCGTAGTAACGTGCAAGATTTGGATGAGCGTCGCGCCAATTGATGGCGGGAAAGCGGAAGTCGAGATAGCCCAAAGCACAGCCTACGGCGATATCGGCAAGGGTATATTGGCTATTGTTCTGGCCCACACAGAATTGCTTCTCACCCAGCATGTTAGCCATAAGCGGTAGCGCCGCTTCGACTTTAGCGGTTTGGTGGGCGATCCAGCCAGGGCTGCGCTGTTCTTCGGTACGCTGGGTTTGTTCCAGGCGTAACAAGACACAGGCGTCGAGGATGCCGTCGGCGAGCGCTTCCCAATGCTTGACTTCGATCCGCTCGCGTCCTGCTGCGGGCAGCAGACGACTAACCGGGGAGAGCGTATCGAGATACTCTACGATAACGCGGGAATCGAACAGGGAATAGCCATCGTCCATGACGAGGCAAGGTACTTTCCCGAGAGGATTAAACTTCTGAATAGTCGAATCGGCGGCCCAAACGTCGTTCAATTCGAGCTGGTAATCCAGTTTCTTTTCAGCCAGCACGATACGTACTTTGCGAACGTAAGGGCTGGACAAAGAGCCGATGAGTTTCATGGGGGCCATTCAACCATAAGAAGCGTGCCGTCGCCACCAAGCACAGGATCACCGCAACCATTGGGGTTGTTTCAGGCAGGCGAGGCGGTCGTTTCAGGCAACATCGACGGGTGCAGACGAGTATAGCATCCTGCCGATGCCCCGGATGGGTGGCAGGGGTGTGCAAGGCCAATGATAGAATGCCGCGCTGGCCGTTTGCCACTCGGTGCGCTAGTTAGAAATAGTGAGTATCAACATGAAGATTTCGCCTACGCTCAGCCCTCTGAATGCGTTGTCACCCCTCGATGGCCGCTACGCGGGACGCGGGCAGGCTTTGCGCCCGTTGCTGTCGGAGGCGGCTTACATGCATCACCGTGTACGGGTCGAGGTTGCCTGGCTGGTCGCTTTATCCGAGGCGGGCCTGCCCGAGTTGAAGCCTTTTAGCGCCGAGGCGAAGGGGCGTCTCGAGTCCCTCATTAAAGATTTTTCAGAGGGCGATGCAGCGCGCATCAAGGAAATTGAGCGCACGACTAACCATGACGTCAAAGCAGTTGAGTACTGGCTGAAGGAAAAAGTGGCGGGTCATCCCGAGCTGGAAGCGGCCGCCGAGTTCATCCACTTCGCCTGCACCTCGGAAGACATCAACAACACCTCGCATGCACTCATGCTGCGAGCCGCACGCGATGATGCCCTGCTGCCCGCGCTGCGCGAGATCCACAACAAGCTGGTTGAAATGGCGCATGCGTTTGCCGACCAGCCGCTGCTGTCCCGCACACACGGGCAGCCCGCCACGCCGTCAACGATGGGCAAAGAGTTTGCCAACGTTGCGGCGCGCCTGGGGCGGGCCATCGAGCGCATCGCCCAGGTGATACCCCTGGCCAAGCTTAATGGCGCAACGGGTAATTTCAACGCGCACTTGATCGCCTACCCCGAAGTAGACTGGGAAGGCTTGGCGGCGGGCGTACTCAGCCGGCTGGGTCTGCAGCAAAACCGTTACACCATACAAATCGAGCCGCACGATTGGATGGCCGAGCTATTCGATGCGATCGCGCGGGCGAATGTGATTTTGCTCGATTTGAATCGCGACATCTGGGGGTACATCGCCCTCAGTTACTTTAAGCAGCGGCTCAAGGAAGGCGAGGTGGGGTCATCGACCATGCCTCACAAAGTCAACCCCATCGACTTCGAGAACTCCGAGGGTAATTTGGGGTTGGCGAATGCGACTTTGCGACATCTTTCCGAGAAATTGCCAGTGTCACGTTGGCAGCGCGACCTGAGTGATTCCACCGTGCTGCGCAATCTAGGAGTAGCTCTGGGATATTGCATGGTGGCCTACGATGCCTGCTTGCGTGGACTCAACAAGCTTGAGTTGAACCAGGAGGCCATTGATGCCGACCTGGACAGCTGCTGGGAGGTGCTGGCCGAACCCGTGCAGACAGTCATGCGGCGCTACGGCCTGCCTCAGCCGTACGAACAACTAAAAGCACTAACACGCGGTAAAGGTATCACCCAACAGGCCCTGCGTGAGTTTGTCGCTGACCTGGCACTGCCCGCTGATGCCAAGCAGCGTTTGCTTGAGCTGACGCCGCGCACTTATATCGGTATGGCTGCCCGGCTGGCCAAGGAAATTTCGTAGACCTATCCCTGAGGCCGGCCAGCCGCCGCGGCGTAGCTTTGTACTCGCGCAGCCATCCAGAAGCGGCAATTGGCGATCAATTGCGATACGCCGAATTGTCCAGCTATAGTATCGCATTCGCATACCCAAGGGGCGTTCTTTTCTGGAGCATGTATGAAACGAATCGGTGTTGTTTTCGTCATGATGGCAGGGTTGGTTGCGGCGAGTGCGGGCGTGCACGCCGAACCCAAGTTTGAATCAGCCGAAGATGCGATCGCTTATCGGCAATCGGCTCTGAAGCTAATGGGAGCTCATTCGGGCGGCCTGGCCGAGATCATGCGGGGCCGGGCAGAGTTCGATGCCGAGCATGTGCGCGCGGAAATCAAAACCTTGCGAACCCTGGCCGCGCTGCCGTGGAAGGCTTTTGAAGAAGACCACAAAGGCGGCAACGCGCGAGCAGCGGTATGGGAAGACTCGCAGAAGTTCAAGCAGGCAGCCGAAACCATGCAGCAAAAGTTGGCTCACCTGGAAAAAGAAGCAGAGACGAACGACTTCAGTCGCATTCGGGCAGCCTATTCTGACCTTGCCGCCAGCTGCAAGGCCTGTCACGACAACTTCCGTCAGCGCCGTTAAGTACATCGGCTGTACAAACATTGCATCCCCACAGCTTGGCAAGTTACTGGGCGTGGGGTTCGTCGGCAATTCCCCGCCCGTGTTCTGACGTTCTAGCTTAAGCAGCTACCTGCTTGTCGAGCGGCGAGGTAGCTTGCGCTATCCCTTTAATGGGACATATGTATGTTTGGCTACATCACCTCTGGCCGACGGATTCTGGCGAATCATTCACGCATGGCCATTGACGCCCTGTGATTGGCTTAACGGTTGTTATAGCCGCGCAATCCACACCGCAATTGCTGCCGCAACAATCACAATGAAAAGCGCACGCAGCCATATGCGTGGGCCATCTTCGGTAGGTAGCGTGCCGTCCGGAACGAACTGTGGGCGCTTATTCCCGGTAATCATGGCGCGGACCAAGGGCTGGCGCCGCACAATCGCGTACCAGGCAATGGCCAGTAAATGCAGACCAATCACAATCAATATCAAAATGCGGTTGATCTGATGGACTCCGGTAAGACGATCTGCTGTCGCATGACTGACATATCTGGTTAGGGGCCCCTCGCTAAGAATTCCGTCGGTGGCAAATAAGCCGGTGGCGACCTGAATCAGCAATAAGACCAACATGAGAATGACCGACAGAGCACCCAGCGGATTATGGCCTGCGCTCACCACCACGCCCCGTTGGCGCACGTAGGCCAAGATAGCGGAAGGCCCGCGCAGAAAACTTGCGAATCGCGCAGTACGGGGTCCGAAGAACCCCCAGACCAAGCGAAACAACAATAACGCGAGAATGGCGTAACCAAATTGGAAGTGATAATCCATCCACAGACCGCCGACGTTAGCGGTAACGAACGATCCAATCACACAGATGGTCAGTGCCCAGTGGAAGAGTCGAAGGGGTAAATCCCAGACACGAATACGGGCAGAGGTTGAGCGAGAAATCATGTCCGATGCTTGCATAGGATGCTCCTGATGTGCCCACATTATCGAACAAACCAGCCTTGCGGGGTGAACCCAACGAGTAGAGCAGTGGGAAGGCGTTAGCATTGCGAGCAGCTCGATTGCTTCAGCCCTCGCAGCATAGCATCACGCCGCAAGCAACATCACTTGGAGAGGGTGCCAGGTCAAGCGTGTGTTTTGGCTCCGACGCTTCCCCTAACCCAGGTGCCCCAGTGTTCGGAGACCGAGGGACTGGGGGCGAGCATGGCGGGCGGGTGCAGGGCAACGCAACGTCGACTGGGCTGAGTGTCGGCCTAGGTAAGCGTACAGGGAGAGACGGCATCGCTGGTGCCGCGCTCGCGGGTGTACTGCCCGGAGCGCCCGCGTCTGGATCTTCCAGGCTGTCTGCCCCCACGGGCCACTCCCAGGGCGCGGACTGCATCTCCAGTGCGAGCTGGTAGCGAATCGGCACCATCCCCGCCCGCTTCAGGCCGACGGCGGCGAATGCGGTTTGGCGGTGGATGAAGTTTGTGTCCGCCCCCATTGAGGGGTGTTCACCGGCGCGCGATGAGTGCGCAGCCGGCTCAGCGCTGTGGGGAAGCCGTTTCAACAGGGCGGATAGTCCGGGGAGTAGTGGCTGGTGGAGGTAGACCAGGTGCAGAGTCAGGATGTTGGCTTCGAATATGGTCGCGCCGGAGCGTGGCCCACGGCCGAGTTCATAGCCAAGCTGTTCGTACTGGCGGTGTTGTTCGCTTTGGTAGCTGTGGCGAATGTATCGTCTGCCCTCTTGCCCCGCTACGTGACCAAAGTCGTCAAAATGTGCAGTGGCGGGGCTCACCACCGCAAGCTGCCATAGTGGGATACCGTGGTCGTCTTGCAGACGCAGGCGTCGTTGCTGTAGGCGAGCGCGGGCCATAGCGTCTGATGATGGGGTTCCGTCTCCCCCCCAAAGGGGTAGCAGTGCACGCTCGAGCGTGGTCTCGATGGTGCGGGGGTTGGCATGTGCCAGGCTGCCTGCCCGCGCAGCTTCCATGAGCGCATAGCCCACCGCGTGTCGGGCTATGTACCAGCGGCCTATCTCGAACGCGGCGAACCCGGCTAGCAATAGGGGAAGGGCAGCCAGGGTGAACTCAAGGACCGCGGCACCCACTTGCGCTCGGCGCGGTAAGAGCGATAGCCACTCGCCAAAGCGTGTACTTAGAAGTAAGCAAAGCGCACGACGCATAGCATGCGACCATAGTCGCATGCTTACGCTGCGTCTATCACGTTATTCACATACGTGCTGAACCGTACGACTTCGCGACGACGCGGTGCGGCACATGATTAATGCGTGGAGGGGCTTTGATGACCTGCCGATGGCGGCGTATCGGTCGCAAAAAGCTCGGCGCAATCCACTGCGTCAAACACATAGGTTTCCCCGCAGTAGTCGCATTTGACTTCGACCTGCCCTTGTTCGGCAATGATGTCATCGACCTCGCTCCGCCCAAGCGTGCGTAACATGTGGCCTACCCGATCACGTGTGCAGGGACAATGGAAGCGGACGGGCTTGGGGTCGAAAGCGATCAGAGTTTCTTCCCAGTACAGCCGATGAATGAGTGTGTCGGTGCTTACGGTGAGTAGTTCGTTAGGCGTCAGCGTGTTGGCCAGACGGACGGCGCGATTCCACGTTTCATCGGTTTCTTGCCGGGGTGCGGCACCGCCGGTCTGTGGCAAGCGTTGAAGCAAAAGACCAACCGCACGGTCTGAACTGGCCTGAAGCCAGAGACGAGTGTGCAATTGCTCAGAGGTTTCCATGTAATGCTCGAGCGCCGCCGCGACACTATCGCCTTGTAACGGTACCACTCCCTGGTAGGGAGCCTGACCCGGTTTGCGGTGGGCGGGGTCGAGAATTACTGAAAAGCGGCCCTTCCCGCCGGGATTCAGGAGCTCTTGGAAGCCAGCGTCGGGTGCAAGTTGCGCGCCTTCCCGCAGCTTCACCGTGGCCCGTAAGCGCAGGTCGGATCGGCACTCGACCACAATCAGCAAAACGTCACCGTCGCCTTGCAATTGAAGCAATAAGGTGCCGTCGTATTTAAGATTGGCCGACAGTAGGACGCTCGCCGCGACCAATTCGCCCAGTAATCGTGAAACTGCGGGCGGGTAGGGGTGGGAGCGTTGCACGTGCAACCAGGTTTCCTGCAGATCGACGGTTTCTGCCCGAACCGTTTTGTTTTCGAACAGGTATTTGTGGAGCTGATCAGTCATGAGTATGGGCGGGCAAGGTACGAAAGCGTGACAGTTGGCGTCAGGCAAGGCGCTTGAGCTGATCGCGGTATTCGGCAGCCCGCTCTTGATAGTGCCGATTCCCGTAGCGAATCATCTCAATGTCTTCGTCAGTGAGGGTGCGAACGACCTTACCGGGACGTCCCAAAACGACCGAGCCATCCGGGATTTCCTTGCCTTCCGTGATGAGTGCACCGGCCCCGATGAGGCAGTTCTTGCCGATGCGGGCGCCATTGAGGACGATCGCCTGGATCCCGATGAGCGTGCCATCGCCAATCGTGCAGCCATGCAGCATGACTTGATGTCCGACCGTGACTTCCTCGCCGATAACCAGCGGGAATCCCACGTCCGTGTGTAGCACGCTGCCATCCTGGATGTTGCTGCCCCGTCCGATGATAATGGGGTCGTTGTCCCCGCGCAGCGTGGCGCCCGGCCAAACACTGCTATGGGCTGCCATGCGCACATCGCCGATGACCACCGCCGAGTCGAACACGTAGGCGGTGGGGTCGATTTGGGGAATACGTTGTCCTAACTGATAAATAGCCATTCGTCCCTCCGGATTCAAAGGTCATTTTACCCCTTGAGGGTTTCTCGTTTGTCCGTCGGCCCACGGCAACGTCGAACCGACTAAGCAGCAAGACGTACTAGCGGCGGGGGAGGTTACCGAGTGACCACGAGTCGGGTCCCAAGTATGCGGTCGTGCAAGAACAGCCCATGTCGATCGAACCATGACCATAGGAAGAGGGCGAGCGGCGCGAAAATGACCAAAATGGAGGTGGAGGGCAACTGCGTCATGCGCTGAACGACGAGGACGGCCAGGGCGGCGATTAGCACAGGTAACCAGGCCAGCACGTATCGCAGTATGCAGGTGGAGAGACCTGGCGGATTGCCGTCGGGCCCGAGCAGACGCATGTGCCAGGTCTTCATGGGCAATGTCTGGCCATGACGCCAGCTCCAGACGAAATACACACCAATAACGACAAACAACCATGCCTGGCGTGCATGGCGAAACATCAGCGCATGTCGGCTTTGGGTGAGCGTATCGAAGAGGTAATCGGCGATGAATACAACGCCAAAAAGCAGTACCGCTTCGTATAACATACAGGCAAAGCGTCGCCATCGGCTTGCCAGTGGCGCGGATAAAAGAGGGTTGGCAGTTTGCATGGGGCGTAACAATAACCCAAACCGTCAATTCAGGAGCAGGTGATGGGACCAGAGCGCAGCACCACCTCGATTCGCGGCTTCGAACTGGAGGAGTTCGACTTTCAGTTGATGCGCGTCCTTGGGCTTGCTGCTTACGGCGGCGGCGCTCCCGGCGAAATCTTCTATGCGCGCAGCCATATTACCGCCGAGCATCCGGGCCAGTGGTCGCCGGCGTTTAGTTCGCTCGCGGCCGACATCGATGAGCTGGGTGCGGTCGCCGCGCAAGAGGGTTTTACCATCAGTGCCCGCGACCATTTTCTGCGGGCGTCCATGTATTGGCGTTGTGCCGAATACTTCGCGCATCCGGGGTCGCAAGTGTCGCGCGATTATGGCGTTGCCAGCCGGGCGTCCTTTCTAAATGCGGCGCGTCACATGAGTGAGCATGTCGAACCCATATCGTATGAATTCGACCGCCTGGAGCTGGCAGGATACGTCATGCGGCCTGCCGGTGCGAATGCGGCAGACCGGCCCACGGTGATCTTGATTCCTGGATTCGATAGTACATCGGAAGAACTGTATTTCATCAGTGGCAGAGCAGCGCTCGAACGAGGCTTCAATGTTGTCATCGCGGACGGGCCCGGCCAGACGGGCAGTTTGCGTCAGTATCCCGACACCACATTGCGACCCGACTACGAAGTCCCCATCGCAGCCGTGATCGACGCGATTCTGAATTTGCCCGACATCGACCCGAACCGGCTTGGTCTGTATGGCGTCAGTCTGGGTGGCTATTTTGTCTTGCGCGCCACCGCCCACGACAATCGCATCAGGGCGGTGGTGGCCAATCCGCCCATCATCAACGTGCATCGCTACTATCGCACTCTTTTGTCGCTCGATCCGGACAGCGATGATATGCAGTTGGCAGAACTCGACGAGTTGCCAGAACAAGTCTTGCCGCCCCATCGAAAGCAGATATTCGTCAACGCATGGATGCGTTACGGTGCAACGGGCCTGCACGACTGGATCAACCGCCTTCAGCACTACACGGTTGAAGACAAGTTGCCGCAGCTACGCTGTCCCATACTCGCCATGGTCGGAACCGGCGAAAGCGACGAGATTCGGTCTCAGGCCGAGGTGTTTCGAGAGCGTGTTTCCTGTCCGGCCGTGTTATATGAGTTCGACTCTTTGGGCGCCGACTCGCACTGCCAGCTGGGGGCGTTGCAGCAATCAAACGCCGTCGCCTTTGACTGGCTGTCCCAACAGCTAGCCTAGTGCGGCGCGCAGGATAGCGTCGCCGTGGTTATCGGTCGGGTTGCGGCGTGGTGCGCAAGTAAGGGCGCAGCTCGGTGTAGCCCTTGGGAAACTTCTCTTTAAGGATGGAAGGATCTTTCAGCGACGGCAGGATAATAACGTCGTCGCCATCGGTCCAGTTGGCAGGCGTGGCAACGCTGTAGCCGTCGGTAAGCTGAAGCGAATCAATCACGCGGAGTATCTCGTTGAAGTTCCGGCCAGTGCTGGGTGGATACGTCAGGGTTAGCCGAATTTTCTTTTGCGGATCAATAATAAACACCGAACGGACGGTCGTCGTTTCGCTGGCATTGGGGTGGATCATGTCGTAGAGCAGTGCCACCTTGCGATCGGCGTCGGCAATAATCGGGAAATTGACGTGTGTATTCTGCGTTTCGTTGATGTCGTTAATCCATTCCCGATGCGACTCAACGGGATCCACCGACAAGGCAAGCACTTTGACGCCGCGCTTAGCGAACTCGTCGGCGAGCTTCGCGGTGAGTCCGAGCTCGGTTGTGCACACGGGCGTGAAATCGGCCGGATGTGAGAGCAACACGCCCCAGCTATCCCCCAGGTACTCGTAAAAGCGAATTCGGCCGATGGTCGAGTCTTGCTCGAAATCGGGGGCGATATCGCCCAAGCGTAGCGAGGCCATCTGAACCTCCCTTCTCGATATGCAGTAGTGACCACTGTATGGGCTTCATTATCAGCTGGCGCGTTCTCGCATGCAAAGCTTGCCCTCGCTCAGTGATCCCTGTGTCGAGGGAAATAACTATGCCCGGCAGCATGAGGGCGCAGGCGGTGCAGGCTGACACCCACAGACGCCAGCTAGAACCGGGCCACGGCCATGTCCGGCAGGCCGGGGGCCGAGGGCCGTGATTCACGCGCGTGGATGGCGCATCGTGCAAGCGTCGTGATTAATATTGAAGGCCTTCATCAAGGGGCGCGCTGGTCGTCTCTGGCGATGGTAAGAGTAGGGTGTGGGCTTGCCTTAACCAAAGCGCCCAGTAATGTAGTCTTCGGTGGCCTGCTTGGTAGGTTTGACGAAGATCTGCTCAGTTTCACCAAACTCGATGAGTTCGCCCATATACATGTAGGCGGTGTAATCGGAGCAGCGCGCTGCTTGTTGCATGTTGTGCGTAACGATCACAACCGTGTAGTCGCTCTTTAGCTCGGCAATCAGTTCCTCGATTTTCGCGGTAGAAATCGGGTCAAGGGCTGAGCACGGCTCGTCAAGCAGCAGCACCTGAGGCTTGATGGCAACGCCCCGGGCAATGCACAGACGTTGCTGCTGACCGCCCGACAAGCTATTGCCGTTTTGATGCAGCTTGTCTTTAACTTCGTCCCACAACGCTGCCTTCGTGAGCGCCCATTCCACCCGCTCGTCCATGTCGACTTTCGACAGCTTTTCGAACAGACGTACGCCGAACGCAATGTTGTCGTAAATGCTCATCGGGAACGGTGTGGGCTTCTGGAAGACCATACCGACCTTGGCGCGGATCAGCGAGATATCTTGCTTTGAATCCAGCAGGTTCTCGCCATCAAGCAGAATTTCGCCTTCCGCGCGCTGCCCCGGGTAGAGTTCGAACATTCGATTGAACGTACGCAGGAGCGTCGATTTGCCACATCCCGACGGGCCAATGAACGCCGTCACGCGGTTTTCCCGTATCGACATGTTCACATTGCGCAGTGCGTGAAACTTGCCGTAATAGAAGTTGAGGTTCTTGACTTCTATCTTGGTGCGCGGGTGAGAGGTGTTGGGCATAACGGGTCACTAAACTCGGATTGCGAATTACTTACGGAAGAAGCTGCGGGCAAGAATGTTGATTCCCAGAACCAGCAGGGTAATGAGTGCGGCGCCTGCCCAAGCAAGAGTTTGCCAGTCGGGG
>CAZMVM010000056.1:0-12698 GCA_964569785.1 uncultured Pigmentiphaga sp.
GCCCCCCGAGCCGGGGCAGCATATTCGCCGCCAGGGCGAAGACGTACGGGCGGGCGCGCAAATCATGGAAGCGGGCGTGCGGCTGAAGGCAGCTCATGTTGGCATGATCGCGGCGCAGGGATACGCGCGGGTCAAGGTCTGGCCAAAGCTGCGCATCGGCGTGCTCACGACGGGTGACGAGCTCATTCCACCCGGAGCTGCAGCATCGCCCGAGAAAATCTACGACTCGAATGGCAGCATGCTCGCGGCACTGGTCAACCAGGTAGGGGCCACGGTTGGCTTCGCCACCCACGTGACCGATGAGCTGGATGCCCTACGCGCGGCATTGAAACAGTGCGCCCAGCATTGCGATCTCGTCTTGACGGTGGGCGGTGTGTCCGTCGGCGAGCGTGATCTTGTCAAGCCCGCCCTGGAAAGCCTCGGTGGTGAACTCGACCTATGGAAGGTCCGGATGAAGCCCGGCAAACCAGTGGCGCTGGGTCGGGTCGGCAAGGTTCCTGTCGTGTGCTTGCCCGGCAATCCAGTTTCCGCCTACGCGGTATTCACCGTGTTAGTTAGCCCTGTGATTCGCGTGCTACAAAAACGTGCGAACATTTTGCCTCCTGTGGCGCCCGCCACATTGCGCGCCCAGGGTCGCTATATGAATGAGCGCGACGAATTTCTGCGAGTGCGCGCATCGTTTACGGAAGCAGGGCAACTTGAAGTGCACCCGTATACGGCGCAGTCGTCGGGCGTGATGAGTTCGTTGCCTTGGGCAGACGGTTTGGCCCGACTGTTGGCAAACACCGAGTACCAAGATGGCGACCGGGTCACCTTCTACCCGTTCACGACCTGGCTTGATTAAGTCGGCGCCCTTGCATTTTGACGTGCCCGGCGATTCGGGCCAATATCTCCCATGATCTGAAAGTGCGCATGCCCGGCCGGTGGAACGGCCGGGCTGCCCGTCGCCGGTCATTCACGGTGCTGATAAGCCGTACTGCAGCTTGAGCCGGGCGTGGGGTGAAGGCTTAGCGATGACGCCCATCATGCGCCGTTAATTGGGTTAGTTCGAGCGGGCGCGCTGCTCGAAACGCACAAAATCTTCGGATTGGTTCAGGTTTTCGAACGCGGCGGGGTCGTCAAAGCCTACTTCCAGAGCGCCCACCTTGTCTTGCCATCGCTTCACCTGACGCTCTCCCTGCAACAAAGCTGCATCCAGGTCCGCGGATAGGGCGCGATGCAACAGCATGCATATGGGGTGTCGCTGTCCTTCAGTAACGGCTACTGCCACGAGGGGGCCAGCCTCCCGCCTGAGCGCTCCTGCGAGCCGTACCACGAAGTCGAGAGGAAGTGCCGGGGTGTCGCACGGAGCAACGACGACCCAAGGGGTCGGCGCGGCACGCAAGCCCGTAGCAATTCCCACTAATGGGCCACCCTCCTCGGGTAAGTCAGGGGCATCGGGCAGTACCGCCGTGGCATAGTCGCGATACGTTTGCTGGTTACGATTGGCACTGATCAGGACATGCGCCACATGCGGTTGCAATCGAGGCAACACGTGCTCGATCAGGGGTTTGCCCGCAAGTGGGACGAGACCTTTATCCTGCCCGCCGAGTCGGCTCCCCGCGCCGCCGGCGAGAATCAATGCGGTCAGGTCGTGGGGTGGCAGTGCGAACGGAGAAGTCATGATGATGGGTAGAAAAGGGGCGGGCAGAGAGGTGGCTGGCCAGCGAGGGTGAAGGTGGGTACGAACGAGAAACCTGAGTCGCACCGATCGCCCCTGGCACGAGTTCAATGGGGTTGTTCCCCAGCGGTTCAGGTGTGGTGCCCTAAAGGCGCGCTCCTGTGTGGGCGAGATGCCTATCGAGACCACGGAAAGGCGCAAACTTTAACAGCATCACCCGCCGATATAGCTCATTTCGATACGGGGTCCGGTGTGGATTTTCCCTCGCTGTTCGGAATAGGCGTCGGTGCGATGCGTCCAAATCGACCGAATATGGTCTGCGATGTCGGCGTCGCTTGCGGAACTGCGCACCAGCTCGCGGAGGTTGTGGCCCTGACTGGCAAACAAGCAAAGATAAAGTTTGCCTTCGGGCGAAAGGCGAGCCCGGTTACAGTCGCCACAAAAAGCGCGGCTGATGCTGGTGATGACCCCGACTTCACCCCCACCGTCGCAGTAGCGCCAGCGGGTAGCGACCTCGCCCGGATAGTTGCTGGGCAGCGGCTCTAGAGGGAACTCGTTGTGAATCGTCGCGATGATTTCATCACCCGTTACGACCTCGCTGGGCGTCCAGCCATTCGTGGTGCCAACATCCATGTACTCGATGAAACGCACCACATGTCCGGTATGGCGAAAGCGTCGGGCAATGGGCAAAATCTGGTGCTCGTTCAAGCCGCGTCGCACGACTACGTTAATTTTGATCGGGGACAGCCCGACCTCGGCCGCGACGTCAATGCCGTTCAAGACATCGTCGACCCGCGTGTTGCTATCACTCAGTTGGGCGAAAAGCTGCGGATCCAGGGCGTCGAGGCTGACCGTCACCCGTTTAAGCCCGGCATCCTTCAGCGTGCGTGCCTTACGGGCCAGCAAGCTGCCGTTGGTCGTAAGCGTTAAATCGACCGGTTTGCCATCGACCTCGATTGGCGCAAGCATGGCCACGAGGCGCTCGAGATCTTTACGCAGTAAAGGCTCACCCCCTGTCAGTCTGAATTTCTGCACGCCGTGAGCAGCGAAAATGCGCGCGAGACGCGAGATTTCCTCGAAAGACAAGAGGGCAGAATGAGGCAGGAAGGGATGATCGGGGCCAAACGCTTCCCGCGGCATGCAATACGTGCAACGGAAGTTGCACTTGTCTGTGACGGAAATGCGCAAGTCGCGCAAAGGGCGACCACGGGTATCTCGGACAGATTGACTAGCTTGACTAGAAGGATGCAGCAAATCGTCCGCGTGCGTGTCGCGCGCGCGGCGATGGGAACTCACGAAAATGACCGGCCTTTCCATAGCGCACATGATAGCGCGTTCGTCGGCTGCGTACTATGTAACAAACGGCGCGATATCCCCTGCTTGCAACAGGGTGCGCCATAATAAAGAGATCGTAGGCGCGTTAGGCCCAGTATTAGACAGGATAATACTCGGGTTGGATCATCGGGCACTGTCCCCACAGGCCCAGCCAACACCAGAGATGGAGATCAGGATGCCCGATCGAGAGTTCATGGCCCGGTTGCTACCGAAAGGGGCAAACCCGCAGCTGCCGCCGGAAACAGCGACAACGCCGTTGACCGCCGAGCAAAGTGCAGTCGTGGAAAGGGTTCTTAGGCAACACGAGAACACCGCCGGTCCGTTGTTGCCGATCTTGCATGATGTGCAGGATGCTTTAGGTTACGTGCCCTCCGCCGCGGTAGCGCCTATTGCACGCGCGTTGCAGTTGTCGCGGGCCGAGGTCTATGGCGTAATTTCTTTCTACCCCTACTTTCGCAGCCATTCTCCTGCGCGGGTTCATATAGAAGTGTGCCAGGCCGAGTCGTGTCAGGCGATGGGTGCGCTCGAGCTGAGCCGACACGTGACTGCACGAGTGGGTTGTGAGATGGGCGCGACCAATGCTGCCAAGTCCGTTAGTGTGCATCCGGTCTACTGCCTTGGGCTCTGTGCTCAATCACCGGCCCTCATGGTCAATGGGCAGCCCTACGCGCGCATGAGCTGTGAACGTTTCGATGCGTTGCTAGCCAACCTCGAGGAGGCACCATGAGTGCGGCTGCGATCACCGTTTACGTGCCACGCGACGCTGCAGCTTTGGCTGTGGGTGCCGATGCCGTCGCCACCGCCATTCTCCGGGAAGCCCAGCAGCGCGGCCAGTCGGTTCGCGTCGTGCGCAATGGGTCGCGCGGGTTGCTTTGGCTCGAGCCGCTGGTAGAAGTACAAACTGCGGCAGGCCGCGTCGCTTATGGTCCGGTTACCCCGGAGGATGTGCCCAGTCTTTTCGAAGCAGGCTGTTTTGACACCGGGGTGCATGCTGGCGCTGCCGGCTCCGGTAAGGCGACAGCGGCAGCGCAGCATCCTCTCGCGCAGGGCCTGACCGATTCCATCCCCTATCTCGCGCGTCAGCAACGATTGACGTTTGCGCGCGTGGGCATTACTGATCCGTTGAGTTTGCAAGACTACGCCCAGCATGGCGGTTGGCAGGGCGCGCGCGCAGCGCTCGATACGAGCCCGCAGTCGGTCATCGACACCGTCACGTCCTCGGGATTGCGCGGGCGCGGGGGAGCCGCCTTTCCGACTGGCATCAAATGGCAAACCACGCGCAACGCCACGGGTTCACGGAAGATCATCGCCTGTAACGCTGATGAGGGGGATTCGGGCACGTTTTCCGATCGTATGATTTTGGAAGGCGATCCATTCGCTTTAATCGAAGGAATGTTGATTGCCGCCTATGCGGTGGGGGCTAACCAAGGGTACATCTATGTACGATCCGAGTATCCGCATGCGATCGCCACATTGAACGAGGCGCTGCAACTTGCCCGGAACGCGGGCTGGTTGGGCCAGAACATTCAAGGGAGCGGATTCCGCTTCGATATCGAGGTCCGCAAGGGTGCTGGCGCTTATATTTGCGGTGAAGAAACCTCTATGCTCGAAAGCCTGGAGGGTAAGCGGGGCATGGTTCGCTACAAGCCCCCCCTACCGGCGGTACAGGGTTTGTTCGGGTTGCCCACGGTGGTCAACAACGTGATTTCGCTCGCCACGGTGCCATTCATTCTGGCGCACGGGGCGGACGCCTATCGCGACTTTGGCATGGGCCGCTCGACGGGCACCTTGCCGTTTCAGCTAGCCGGCAACATTCGGCACGGTGGCCTGGTCGAGCTTGCGTTTGGTACTACGTTGCGCACACTGTTGTACGAATTCGGTGGTGGCAGCGCGTCCGGGCGGCCGCTGCGGGCCGTGCAAGTCGGCGGCCCGTTAGGTGCTTATTTGCCCGAGTCACAATGGGACGTGCCGTTAGATTACGAAGCCTACACCGGGATCTCCGCGATGATTGGGCATGGTGGCATTGTGGCCTTTGACGAGACCGTCGATATGGGTCGAATGGCGCGCTATGCCATGGAGTTTTGCGCTATCGAATCGTGCGGCAAATGTACGCCTTGCCGGATTGGATCGGTGCGCGGTGTGGAGGTTATCGACCGCATGCTTGCCCAAGACCCCGCCGAGCGTGAGCAGTCGTTTGTGCTGCTACGCGACTTGTGCAACACCATGATGGCCGGATCGTTGTGTGCGCTGGGGGGAATGGCGCCATACCCAGTGCTGTCGGCACTTGAACATTTTCCAGAAGACTTTGGTCTGGCACGCGCTCCTTCTGCAAGCGCACCGACTAGCTGATCAGGAGAAACACATGCTGGAGACGGTCATCTCGCGCGAACGCGATTTTGGGACGCCGGCGCGCCAATCTACGCAGCAGGTAACCCTCGTTATCGACGGGCGAAGCGTGACAGTGCCTGAAGGCACGTCGGTAATGCGGGCGGCCGCAGAACTGGGCGTCACCGTGCCCCGGTTGTGTGCCACCGACAGCCTGGAAGCGTTTGGGTCCTGTCGGTTGTGCCTGGTCGAAATCGAGGGCCGCCGCGGTTATCCTGCTTCGTGTACGACCCCTGTCGAAGCAGGGATGGTCGTCCATACGCACACGCCTAAACTCCAGGATCTGCGCCGCAATGTCATGGAGCTGTATATCTCGGATCATCCGCTAGATTGCCTAACCTGCCCATCCAACGGTGATTGCGAGCTCCAGGATATGGCGGGGGCAGCCGGCCTTAGAGAGGTCCGCTATGGGTTCAAGGGGGCGAACCACTTGTCCGATCCCATCGACGCCACCAATCCCTATTTCGCGTACGACCCCTCGAAGTGCATTGTCTGTAGTCGGTGTGTGCGCGCTTGCGAAGAAATACAGGGAACCTTTGCCTTGACCGTGGAGGGCCGCGGCTTCGACTCGCGTATTGTCGCGGGAGCCAATGATTCGTTCCTGGACAGCGATTGCGTCTCCTGCGGTGCGTGCGTGCAGGCGTGCCCCACGGCGGCACTAGAAGACAAATCGGTCATTGCAATGGGGCTGCCCGAACGCTCGGTGATTACGACCTGCGCTTATTGCGGAGTGGGATGCGGATTCAAGGCCGAGGTGCAAGGGCAGCGTGTCGTACGCATGACACCGTGGAAAGATGGTCAAGCCAATCGCGGCCATGCGTGCGTCAAGGGGCGGTTCGCGTGGGGCTATGCAACCCACAAAGACCGTATTACCACACCCATGATACGCAAGAGTATCGATGATCCCTGGCAAGAGGTTTCCTGGGATGAGGCAATTGCCTACGCGGCCAGTGAGTTCCGTCGTATCCAGAGCGAATACGGGCGCGACTCGGTGGGCGGTATCACGTCGTCGCGGTGCACCAACGAAGAAACATGGTTGGTACAAAAGCTGGTGCGTGCGGCGTTTGGCACCAATAATGTTGATACCTGTGCCCGGGTGTGTCATTCGCCCACCGGATATGGGTTAAAGCAAACTCTGGGTGAGTCGGCAGGAACGCAGACCTTCGACTCGGTCATGCACGCGGATGTCATCATGGTTATAGGGGCAAACCCTAGCGATGCGCATCCGGTATTTGCATCACGTCTGAAACGGCGACTGCGCGAGGGCGCGCGGCTTATTGTGATTGATCCTCGCCGGATCGATCTGGTCGATGGCCCCCATGTTCGCGCCGACTATCACTTGCAGTTGCGGCCCGGCACCAATGTTGCCATGCTTACCGCGTTGGCGCATGTCATCGTCACCGAGAACCTGGTCGACGAGGCATTCGTTGCACAGCGTTGTGAAAGCGACTCGTTCCAGCATTGGCGCGACTTCGTTGCCCGCCCTGAGCACTCGCCCGAGGCGACCGCTGAGGTTACGGGGGTCCCGGCCGAATGGGTACGGGGGGCGGCGCGTCTTTATGCACAAGGCGGCAATGGTGCGATCTACTATGGCTTGGGGGTGACCGAGCATGCACAGGGATCGACGGCAGTCATGGCCATCGCCAACTTGGCGATGGCTACGGGTAATATCGGTCGTGAAGGCGTGGGCGTTAACCCGCTGCGCGGTCAGAACAATGTGCAAGGCTCATGCGATATGGGTTCCTTCCCGCATGAGTTTCCAGGGTATCGGCATGTGTCTGATGACGCCGTCCGCGCCAGTTTTGAAGCGGACTGGGGCGTGCCCCTGCAGTCTGAGCCGGGGCTGCGTATCCCAAATATGTTCGACGCGGCGTTGTCAGGAACGTTCAAGGGGCTGTACTGCCAAGGTGAAGATATTGTGCAGTCCGACCCCAATACCCAGCATGTGGCTGCCGCTCTCCGTGCCATGGAGTGCATTGTCGTTCAGGATATTTTCCTGAACGAGACTGCGAAGTTTGCTCATGTGTTCCTGCCGGGGAGTTCGTTCCTGGAAAAAGATGGCACATTTACAAATGCGGAGCGGCGGATTTCGCGGGTGCGGAAAGTCATGGAACCGCTCAGCGGCATGGCCGACTGGGAGATCACCCAGGCGTTGTCGAATGCACTGGGTTACCCCATGAACTACTCGCATCCCAGCGAGATCATGGAGGAAATCGCCCGGCTGACACCTACGTTCGCAGGTGTGAGTTACGACAAGCTTGATCGCTTGGGCAGTGTGCAGTGGCCGTGTAACGACCAAGCCCCGGAAGGCACGCCGATTATGCACGTGGACGAATTCGTGCGCGGGAAGGGACGCTTCATCATCACCAAGTATGTGCCTAGCGAAGAGCGGGCCAATACGCGTTTCCCGCTGTTGTTAACGACAGGGCGCATCCTGACGCAATACAACGTCGGGGCGCAGACACGCCGCACTGCCAATGTGGTTTGGCACGATGAAGATGTGCTCGAGATCCATCCGCAGGATGCCGAAGATCGCGGTATTACGGACGGCGCCTGGGTTGGGGTGCGAAGCCGCGCCGGGGAGACCGTCCTGCGGGCGCAGATTACCGACCGGGTAGCGCCAGGGGTGGTCTACACCACTTTCCATTTCCCCGAGTCGGGCGCTAATGTCGTCACCACAGATAGCTCGGATTGGGCAACAAACTGTCCAGAGTACAAAGTGACGGCTGTCGAGGTCATGGCCGTCACTGAACCATCCGAATGGCAGCGCCGCTGGTCTCAGTTCACGGTCAAACAAGACCGTCTACTGCGCGAGCGTATGCGCACCTCGGCACCCGAGCCGGCGTTGACAGGAAAGTAATGTATGGACATCGCTAATCTTATCCGCATGGCGAACCGCATCGGACAGTTCTTCGAAGCGATGCCCGATCGAACTGCGGCGATGAACGACATTGCGCTGCACATCCGACGTTTCTGGGAACCGCGCATGCGCACCGCCTTGCTCGATTTCCTCGAGGAGCATCCTGACGGTTGTTTGGGCGACGTCTGCCTGATGCCGCTCGTGCGCGAGGCGGTCGTAGCGCAAGCTGATGCGTTGCGCCCGGCAGCGCGCGCAATAAACCGTCATCCCATCGAGAGCAAGATGCGTCTCGGTCCACGTCCTCCGGTGCCGGTCCCGGTGAGCGAGTTTCGATCTGGCGACGAAAGCGAAGTGTCGCTGCCCGCCTGGTCCCTGTTCTCCGTGCGCAAAGTGCGGGAGGGCGTGCTGCAGTCGCAAGAGGACGATGCGTTGGTCGAGGAGGTGCCGGTGGCCCTGGAGTTCAACGGCATCAGCCATGCCACTTTATTGGTCACCCCCACACATCTTGAGGATTATGCTCGGGGTTTTGCGCTGACCGAAGGCATCATCGAGCGCGCGAGCGACATTCGGGGGATCGATGTCGAGCCGCACGATCTGGGCGTAATCGTCAAGCTCGAAATTTCGGCGGCGTGCGAAGCCCGACTGAAAATAAGGCGACGCACCATGGCGGGGCGCACGGGCTGCGGCCTGTGCGGTATCGAAAGCCTCGAGCAGGTTCATCTTGCGGTACCGCCATTGCAGCACGTGCGGCCAGTTTCGCTATCGGCTGTACGGCGCGCCCAGCAGGAGATGCGCGCCGCGCAAGCCGTACACGACGCCACCGGCGCGTCACACGCGGCGGCGCTGGCGCGGGAGGACGGCAGCGTTCGCTGGGTGCGCGAAGATGTTGGACGACACAACGCCCTGGACAAACTCGTTGGCATCATCCTGCAGGAAGCGGCGCAGCGCGAGGGTTTCATTGTCGTCTCCAGCCGTGCGAGCTTCGAGATGGTGCAGAAAACCGCCATGGCGGGATTCAGCACCCTGGTTGCTGTTTCTGCGCCGACTGCACTTGCCGTGCGCCAGGCGCGTGCGGCGGGAATGGTGCTCGTGGGGTTTCAGCGCGGTGCGAACGCAACGGTGTATGCCGGGGCCGAACGGGTCGTTGCGTAACCGTGCGCCGCGGGTCGCGACGGGCAGTAACGCGACTTGCTCCTTGCTGCCTCTGCGCTCCAACTAACGTTGCGGTCGCTTGATCGCGCTGACCGAAATGCGCGTCTCATTGCCGCGCCGCTGCACGGCACCACGCCACGCATGGCCGTAAGCCACCTCTAAGGTGAGCGGAATTTCTCCGCTGGCGTCGCGTTGCGCTTCGAGGCCAGCGATAAGACGCTCGTGAAAACGGCGGCCTGCAAGCCCGGGACGCCGCTGCGGGTTAGGGTTGCCCCCCAAGGTGCGTACATCGCGGAGCAATTTGGCCGGGTCGTCATAGGTTAGGGTAATGGTCTCCTGATCCATGACCGGGTCGACGAAGCCGCTTTCCAGCAAAAGATCACCCAGATCATGCATGTCGACCAACGGCAGCGTGGCGGTTCGCAACCCTGTCGTCTCCAGCGCTTGGCGCACCTCGCGCAGGGTGGCGGGACCAAAACACGAGAACATAACCAGGCCGTCCACGCGGGCGATGCGATGCCACTCTCTAAAGACCAAGTCAGGTCGGGGATGCCAATGCAAGGCCAAGTTGGACCACACCAGGTCGATCGATTCCGCTTCTAACCCGGTACTGGCCAGGTCGCCGAGGCGGAACTCGACCCGCGGATGGGCTGGAGTACGCGCCACCAGATTGCGTAACCAACGGGGGTACCGGCTGTCCTGCTGCGTGGCTTTACCGAGTTCAATGAATCGCTGGCACGCGTCCACACCGATGTATCGGGCGGCGGGATAACGGCTACGCAGACCCGCGAGCGCGGCACCGGTGCCGCAACCGGCGTCAAGGATAGCATTGGGCTGTAGTCGGATGTAGGTGAGCCGCTCAAGCATCCGTTGGCCGATCTCGCCATATAAGAATTGTGCCTCATGCAAACTGCCTCGGCGGGCAAATTGCGCTTGCACATGGCGAGGTTCGATGGCGAGAGCAGGGTGTGTATCAAAAGACATAGTACGCAAATGGGCCTGGAAACAGACGCTAAGATTTAGCGCCAAGCGTTTATGGTACGTCACGTGTGCCAGCGCCGCAGAATGACATCGCTTCCAGCACGTCGTTGGTCACGTTGGCCCCGTTAAATCACGGAAATGAATCGATCCCCCTGGAGTGTGCGGGCTGTATTCGCCTGCAAAAGAGGCTGGCTACAGGTGCGTGACCTGATTCCATCGCCCTGTCCACTGTGTGCGGGCTCCGCGCAAGGAGGCAGATTGTGTACACGCTGCTACCGCGACGTGATGGGCTGGCCACCCGCGAGTTTTTCAGCGCTCGAGATCGATGACCTCCATCAGCCGGAGGCGCACCAGCTTAGGCGTGCCCACCGCGGAGATCTCCTCGCCACCGCACCTGCGCGTGACATCACGCAGCGCTGCCTGCGCTGTGCGTTGCGTTTCAGTGCTAACCATCAGTTTTGCGCTGATTGCACTGCACGTGAGCCTGCTTTCGCCTACACTATCGCCGCGTTCGACTATATACCGCCGTTTGACACGCTAGTGCTTCAAGTCAAGCAGGCGCGACGTTTTGGCTTGGCCGTTACTCTTGGCGGTCTGTTGGTCGATGCAGTGTTACGCGATAGCCGTGGACTACCACCCGAAACCCGGCTCGTACCCGTGCCGTCGACGCGTGCGGCCTTGCGGCATCGGGGGTTCAACCCGGCTGGAGAGGTGGCACGCTCCGTTGGCGGCCAGCTAGGATTGCCGGTTCTGCGGGGGGTGCTGGCGCTGCATGAAGACGGGCTGGGCAGTCAACGAACCCTCTCGCGGCGGGAGCGCCTGCAGCGGGCCGAAAACCGCTTCCAGGTTCGACCCGGTCAAGGTCACCGGGTGAAGGGGCAGACGATCGCTGTCGTCGATGACGTGATGACCACGGGCAGTACTGTACATAGCGCGGCTCGCGCATTGCTCGACGCTGGCGCGCACCGCGTCATCGCGTTGGCCGTTGCGCGCACACCTGCAACGCGCGCCTAAGGCCGGCTTGGCGTAGCAGCGAGTGCGCAGGTTTGGCGGGCGTGGCGCTTTTATTCATACAATTCGGCCTTTGTCGCCTTTTTTCTGGGTAGTCAACTACAAATGAGCATCAAGAGCGACCGTTGGATTCGCCAGGCCGCTGAAGCGGGCATGATTGAACCGTTCGAGCCCGGTCAGGTCCGCACCGTGGAAGACCGCCGCGTCATCAGTTATGGCACCAGTAGCTATGGGTACGATGTTCGCTGTGCCGACGAATTCAAGATCTTTACCAATATCAATTCAACGATAGTCGACCCGAAGGCGTTCGACGAAAAGTCGTTCGTTGATTTTCGCGGCGATGTTTGCATTATTCCCCCCAATTCGTTTGCACTCGCGCGTACGGTCGAATACTTTCGCATACCCCGCGACATTCTCACCATTTGCGTTGGCAAGAGTACGTATGCACGCTGCGGCATTATCGTGAACGTCACCCCGCTCGAGCCGGAGTGGGAAGGGCACGTTACCTTGGAATTCTCGAATACAACGCCGTTGCCCGCGAAGATATATGCAGGCGAGGGCTGCGCGCAAATGCTGTTTCTGGGCGGCGATGATGTGTGCGAGGTGTCGTACCGTGATCGCAACGGCAAGTATCAAGGGCAGCGGGGCGTTACTTTGCCGCGGGCGTAGCCTTTTATAGGAAACGTCTACCGCAACGTGCCGCCACCGTTATGGGCACTCGCCGCACGGCGGAGGGCAGGAAGTGACTGTGCCTGGGTTACCCTTAACGGGTAGCTAGGTAATTGCTATTAATACCGGGGAAAGATGCTGTTGCCAGGTACCGAGGGGGCCGTAACGCCGCTGTGCTTCGCTGGCTGCAGGCTTACGCGCCACGCGGGTGCGACAGTAGGGCAGGCGGTGAAATTGCTTGGAATGCGGGGTGGTGCCAAGCTATTGCTAGCAGTACACTTCAACGCTTTTCACCGCTGATATTGCGATGCTGCGCAAAACTAGCAGCGTCGGCAACTCACATGAGGCGTTGCGTTTATACGGCGCACTGCTTTTGTGGTCTCGCCACGAATTTTGATCTCAGGTGGATGCACTATGAAATTCCGCTTCCCGATTGTCATTATCGACGAAGACTTCCGTTCGGAGAACACGTCGGGGCTGGGCATTCGTGCGCTTGCTGCCGCAATCGAGGCCGAAGGGGTCGAGGTGTTGGGCGTGACCAGCTACGGCGACCTGACCTCGTTTGCCCAGCAACAAAGCCGGGCGAGTGCGTTCATCTTGTCGATCGACGACGAGGAGTTCGACGTGGATTCGCCCGAGGACGTC
>CAZMVM010000056.1:12708-19395 GCA_964569785.1 uncultured Pigmentiphaga sp.
GTCGCCAATGCCATCAAGAATTTGCGTGCCTTCATCGGCGAACTCAGGTTTCGGAATGCGGAAATTCCCATCTACTTGTATGGGGAAACCCGTACTTCGCAGCATATTCCGAACGATATCCTGCGCGAGCTGCACGGCTTCATTCACATGTTCGAGGATACGCCGGAGTTCGTGGCGCGACACATCATCCGCGAGGCCAAGGCCTACCTCGACAGTCTTGCGCCGCCCTTTTTTAGGGAATTGGTGAAGTATGCGCAGGACGGATCCTACTCCTGGCATTGCCCTGGTCATTCGGGGGGTGTGGCGTTTCTCAAAAGTCCGGTTGGGCAGATGTTTCACCAGTTTTTTGGCGAGAACATGCTCCGCGCGGACGTGTGTAATGCCGTTGAAGAGTTAGGCCAACTACTGGATCATTCGGGGCCGGTGGCTCGCGCAGAGCTCAACGCTGCGCGCATTTTCAATGCTGACCATTGCTTTTTCGTCACGAACGGCACGTCGACCTCGAACAAAATCGTTTGGCACGCTAATGTCGCGCCCGGCGATGTAGTGGTCGTTGATCGTAACTGCCATAAGTCGATCCTGCATGCGATCACGATGACCGGGGCGATACCGGTGTTTTTGCAGCCTACCCGCAACCACCTGGGCATTATCGGGCCTATCCCGTTGTCGGAGTTCCACCCCGACACCATTCGAAAGAAAATCGAAGCCAATCCGTTTGCCCGTGAAGCGGCCAATAAGCGCCCGCGCATCTTGACGATCACCCAAAGCACCTACGATGGGGTCGTTTACAACGTCGAGATGATCAAGGAAATGGTAGGGAGCGCCGTGGAAACCTTGCACTTTGACGAGGCATGGTTGCCGCATGCGGCATTCCACGACTTCTACGCGGACATGCACGCGATTGGGCACGATCGGCCGCGCAGCAAGGATGCGATGGTGTTCGCTACCCACTCAACACACAAGCTGCTGGCAGGGTTGTCGCAGGCGTCGCAAATCCTGGTGCAAGAGTCAGAAACACGTAAGCTCGACCGTCATATCTTCAACGAAGCGTTTCTGATGCACACCTCTACGTCGCCGCAGTACGCAATTATCGCGTCCTGCGACGTGGCAGCTGCAATGATGGAACCTCCCGGCGGCACCGCGTTGGTCGAAGAAAGCATACTCGAGGCACTCGAGTTTCGGCGTGCCATGCGCAAGGTGGAAGCTGAGTTCGGTCAGAACGATTGGTGGTTCAAAGTGTGGGGGCCCGATAAGTTGGCCAGCGAGGGCATCGGCAAGCGTGATGACTGGATGCTGAAGGCCAACGACAGTTGGCATGGTTTCGGCGATCTCGCACCTGGCTTCAACATGCTGGATCCGATCAAGGCTACCTTGGTGACACCAGGGCTGGACGTGTCGGGGCGCTTTGCCGAAACCGGGATCCCGGCCGCGGTTGTTACCCGGTATCTGGCGGAGCACGGCGTCGTCGTTGAAAAGTGTGGTCTGTACTCATTTTTCATCATGTTCACCATTGGCATTACCAAGGGACGATGGAATACGCTACTGACCGCACTGCAGCAGTTCAAGGATGATTACGATCGCAATCAGCCGATGTGGCGTGTCTTGCCCGAGTTCTGTAAGGCAGTGCCGAAGTACGAACAATGGGGTTTGCGTGATTTGTGCCAGCGCTTGCACGAAGCGTATCGTGCCAATGATGTCGCGCGTCTGACGACGGAAATGTACCTCAGCGATATGCAGCCCGCGATGAAACCATCGGATGCGTTTGCGCGGATGGCCCACCGTGAGATCGAGCGCGTCGACATCGATCAGCTGGAAGGCCGGATCACCTGCGCTCTGCTGACGCCCTATCCGCCGGGTATTCCGTTGCTGATTCCCGGGGAACGTTTCAACAAAACGATTGTGCAGTATCTTCAGTTTGCTCGCCGCTTCAATGAAGAGTTCCCAGGCTTCGAAACCGATATTCATGGCCTGGTTCGTGAGCGGGTCAGCCCGAATGAGGTGCGCTATTACGTCGATTGCGTCAGGGGTTAGGTCGCGCAAAAGAGGCCTGCGGACGCAGGCCTCTCAGCCTCGAATTAGGCGGCGGCGCCTGCCATCACTGGGTTGACGCCGTATTTCGAGCTGGCGGAAGCGTCGTGTTATCTACCGCCTGTAGCGGGCTCACAAGGTAATTTTGAACACCAGAGAGTAATCTTCGCAGGGCCGGCTCGTGAGTCGCCGGCGCAAGCTGTTGCGCGGGGTGCCCGGGCTTAAGAGGCCCTGCTCAGTCTGCTAGGACCATGCTTTGGGCAACCCGTGCCTCCGTTCGCTTCGCGGGGGCGTGGGGATAACGCTTTGCATTTTGTCGGGATAAGACATGCGGCCGTTTGATGTCATTGTGTTGGGTGCAGGGGCCGCAGGCATGATGTGTGCCGCCGTTGCAGGGCAGCGAGGTTTGCGCGTCGCTGTTCTGGACCACGCCCGCCGGTTGGGCGAGAAGATCAGAATTTCTGGCGGTGGTCGCTGCAATTTCACCAACCGAGAGACCGCGCCCGACCGCTTTCTTTCCGACAATCCCGCATTTTGTCGTTCAGCCCTGTCGCGATACACGGCGCGCGACTTTATTCAATTGGTGAACCACCACCGCATACCCTGGCATGAGAAGCACCGAGGGCAGCTCTTTTGTGACGATAGCAGTGAGCGCATTATTCGCATGCTGCAAGCAGAATGCGACAAGGGCGGGGTGGGCTGGTATGTTGGGTGTCCCGTCCATGCGGTTCGACCTTGCACGTTGAATTCAAGCGGGAGCGGGAAAATAGCGTCGGGCCCTTCTGAGGGCTATGAGGTCGATACCGGAGCCGGTCGACTACGCGGCAGAAACTTGGTCGTGGCAACGGGTGGAATGGCCATTCCCCAGCTCGGGGCGAGCGATTTTGGGTTGCAATTAGCCCGACAATTTGGGTTGAAAATCATCGAGCCGCGTCCTGCTTTGGTGCCGCTGGTATTTGACGGCGATCAGTGGCAAGCGTTTGCTTCATTGGCGGGCCTGGCGTTAGAAGTGCACATTGAAACCGGCAAAGGTACTCAGCGAGGCGGCTTTGTCGAAGACTTGTTATTCACGCATCGTGGTCTATCGGGTCCTGCCGTGTTGCAGGTGTCGAGTTATTGGCAACCTGGAACTCCAATTACCATCAATCTGGCTCCGGCCCATCGTATCGAGAGCCATTTCCTCGAGGCCAAGCAGGCTTCACCACAGCAGCACTTACACACGGTGCTAGCGGGCTTGGTGCCCCGTCGGTTAGCGGCGGTCTGGCTGGACGGGCAGGGCTTGGATTCCCATCGGCGTATCGGGGAAACGTCTAACCGCCTCCTGCAGGAGCTTGGTCGCCGCTTATCGGCATGGTCGGTGGTTCCCAAAGGAACCGCCGGGTTTCGTAAGGCCGAGGTGATGAAAGGGGGCGTGGATACTAAGGAGCTCAATCAGCAGTCCCTGGAAGCGCGCCGCCAGCGAGGACTGTATTTTATTGGCGAGGTTGTGGATGTCACGGGCTGGCTCGGGGGCTATAATTTCCAATGGGCCTGGTCGTCGGCGGTGGCGTGTGGAAGGGCACTGGAAGCCGTGCCAGCATAATGGCTCGGGCGGCCCGCAAGGATGTCCATCATGTCGATGCAGGTGGAGAGGTGGGTTGCGGTCGCCACGTCCCCATCCGCACCCGGCAACTCAGCTTCATCAGCGAATTAGCAAGGCGGGGTCGTGGCTTGCCATAGCACGGGAATAGCACCACGGTCACGCCAGCGCAGTGCTGAAGGAGGCTGGGATAATACATCCAGTTGGAAAAGGCGGTGGATGCGTTCGTGCCCGGCTTTTCGACCTTAGCGTGGTCCCATTCGGGTAGCGGGTTTGCAGGCGCTCCGCCGTGTTCCGGTGGCCAGGTCTCTAGGGCCAGGTGCGTGCGCGGGTGGTTTGCGCTTTTGGGTTGATGCGCGACGCATATGGATTGCGACTGTGCGCAAGCTACAGATAAAAAAAGGCCCGAGGCCTTGCGGCTTCGGGCCAAATCCACCAAAGGAGGAGGGTGGAGGAGACACTTGGGGAAATCGAAACACTGAACTGCTTACTGCTGTGTTCCGACATCCGATAATTGAATTATAGATAAAGAAGTTGTGCGATGCAAGAGGGGGAGCGACTTGCTCGACAGGAGGGTGTGGTAATTCTTTAACAGGCGCTCGAAGTGAAAAAATACTTTAAATTCAATGGGTTGCGTCGAACGGGGGTTTACCCTTAAGCGAACAAACTTCAACTATAGTTACAAATAGTTGCAAAAAAGTTGAGTATTCTCAGGGTTTGTCCGTAGCGGTTTTCACCCATAGCCGAAAATATTTGTTGCGTTGCAACAAAGAAAGGATGGCGTATTCTCCCTCTTACGCATTCCATTTAGAAGGCTACTTGTCTCGAACGTGAGGTTTTATCGTGCAATGCACAGTTAATTGGGGTGGACCCCAAGGTATGTTGTTTACTGCTCAAACCGGGAGCGGTCATGTGGTCAACATGGATGGCGCACCAGAAGGCGGCGGGCAAAACCTTGCCCCGCGACCCATGGAGATGATCCTAGTGGGTGCCGGCGGCTGTGCTGCCTATGACGTCGTTCTTATCCTGAAGCGGGGGCGCCATGACGTGCGTGGGTGTTCGGTGCATGTCGAAGGCGCTCGGGCAGAAACCGATCCAAAGGTATTCACCCGTATTCACTTCGTCTTTACTGTAACGGGCAAGAACCTGCCCGAAGCCGCCGTGGAAAGAGCGGTTCGGCTTTCTCACGAGAAGTATTGCTCTGCTACCGCGATGCTTGAGAAAACAGCAGAAGTCACTTGGGAAGCGTTGGTGCAGGAAGCCGAGTAGACGGCATCGAGCGTACGAATATTGGGTCATTTGGCGCCGGGAGTTATGCGTGTCCCCCAATTCATAACTCCTTCGCCGGCGCATCAGCGCAGCCGGCGCACGAGAGCGGGAATGCTTGCAGCTGGCGCGCGTTGCCACGGGCAGCTCGACAAGCATTCGACGGTCGTCACAATCATGTCACGCAGCTGTTCTAACCTGGCTTTGGCACATCACAGTAGGACGAGAGGTGTGCTACGCAGAGAACGATGCGGCGCAACCGCCGGTAAAGGGGCTAAGGGGGTAAGGTACTGCTTCCTGGTCTCAGGGTGTTTTGTGCCAGGCATGCAAGCCCTACCTCGCCGCCGGGTGTCCCCGCGAGTTCATTCTGCTGTTGCACTCCTCTTTCGTCGCACATGCATGGGGGTAATCATGGCAACCGCAAGGGCGCTCGCCGTCGTGACAGCGCAAGCAGCACACACGATCCAAGTGCAAGCGTCAGGAGAACATACGATTGCAGTGCTCAAGGCCTTGGCGCAACCCGCTCGCCTGGCGATTTTCCGCATGGTAAACGCCGCGCCCGACGGCCTTGCAGCCCGCGTGATTGCGGCGCGGGTCGGCGGCCCGCATAGCGTGGTATCGATGCATTTGGCTATCTTATCGCGCGCCCGACTAATTACTGGGCGCCGTACCGCGGGCATCGTGACCTATCGCTCGAACCCTGTCGCCGTGCAAGCTTTTATCGAATATTTGTTGGCCGACGGCGTGCAAGGCGGAGTGCCTACCGGAACAGAATCCCCCCGCTAGCACGTGGTCGGTCTTCGCCCCAGCCGGGGAAGGCATTGGCTATGGCGTTCGTCTCACAGTGTCGCCCATGGATGAATGGGTGAGTGCTGATTACGACTCGGGCGGATTCGGTGGGTAGGTGAGTTCGTCGGCCAGCAAGTCGTGAGCTTCGAGTTCGGAGAGGGCCCGCACCTCCGCGTAATACGGCGAGAGGTCGGTAGCGGTTGCATCGAAGAGATCCTGGAAGCCCTCGATTACAAAATAGGTCTGCTGGTAGGTATCGATTTTGTAGCGCGTGCGCATTAGGCGCTTGGCGTCAAAGGCGACGCGATGCGGGAGAGGGGAGGTTAAACATTAGTCGAGCTCCCCCAGCGAGGACAAGATGCCGGCGCCGTACACACGCAAACCTTCAGGCGTATTCAGCAGCCCGAACTCCACGGTATACCAGTACAAGCGAGACAAGTACTCCAGCGCATGCAGCCCTTCCGCCTTCAGGCCTCCTGTGCCGTAGGCTTGCATGTAGTCTGCAAAGACGGGGTTAAATAAAAGAGGAAGATGACCGAACAAGTCATGAAAGAGATCGGGTTCGACGATGTAGTCAAACTCGTCTTCGGTACGCAGCCAATCCGTGATCGGAAACCGACGTTGCGCCAGCAGCGCGAAGAAGTCGTGCTCCGGGATGAGGCCGGGAACAGCGACAATCCGCCAACCAGTTACGCGCTCTAAACGATGGTTCAGGTCGTCGAAGCGCGGAATCTCGGAGGGGTCGCCTAGCTGGTGTAACGACGCAATAAAGGGATCGCAGGCACGGCCGACGATGTGTTCCATTTGGCGTGCGAAGAGTCGCTTGAAGCGGTCGTGCTCCTCGGCGGTGTAACTCCCCCAGCGCTGCTCGCAGGTATAGTCGGGACGGGCGCGCGAATAGTCGCACGGGGAGGACGGTTGCTCGCGCCATACACTGCAGGTTTCACGGCATCTACCATGGTTGCCCCCTGCCTCGGGCCATAAACGGCCTACAAGAGCGAACGCCGGCGTACAACATGACGCTT
>CAZMVM010000057.1:0-19383 GCA_964569785.1 uncultured Pigmentiphaga sp.
CGCTGACCTCTTGCATGCCATGCAAGCGCTCTCCCAGCTGAGCTATACCCCCACGGTCTTGCAAAGAAATGAGATTATGCACTAGTTTTTAAAACTTTGCAAGCGTCCCGATACCTCGTCGCGTCCAAGCAACTCCAGAACCGCATCAATCGACGGCGTCTGGGTACGACCGGTTAAAGCGACGCGCAGCGGAACGCCTAATTGTGGCATTTTCAGCCCTCGCGCTTTAAGAAAAGACTTCATCAGCGCTGAAAGTTCTTGTCGCGTCCAGTCGACCTGGCTTGCTTCTGCCAAAAACTCGCGAAGCAACGTGCATGCCTCTTCACTGAGGTGCTGCTCCCGCAGCTCGACGGGAATTGCCGCAGGATCAAACGACTCATAAAACAACATGGCCTCGTCTGCCAGCGTTTCAAGAGTCTCTGCACGCGGCAGCACCAGTTCAATCACTGCCGCTAGATCGGCTCCATTTGATAACTGCCCTCCGCGCGCTTCTATTCGTGGGCGGACCAGATCTACCAACTCTGCGATAGGAGTTTGGCGGAGGTAATGGGCATTAACCCAGTTGAGCTTCTTGGGATCCCACTGAGCCGCGGAACGCGACAAATGGCTGCCATCGAACCATTCAATGAGCTGTTCGCGCGAGAAGATCTCGTCGTCACCATGACTCCAACCCAGACGGGCGAGATAATTCACCATGGCATCGGGCAGGTAGCCCTCTCGCTCGTACTCCATGACACTGACCGCGCCATGACGTTTCGAAAGTTTTTCGCCATCCGGCCCCAGGATTAGAGGGACATGGCCATAAACTGGAATGTCGGCGCCCAGAGCCCGCAAGATATTGATTTGACGCGGGGTGTTGTTCAGGTGGTCGTCACCCCGGATCACGTGAGTGATCTGCATCTCCCAGTCGTCTACCACCACACAAAAGTTATAGGTGGGCGTGCCATCGGCACGAGCGATGATGAGATCGTCGAGTTCGGTGTTGGCGATGCTGACGGGGCCTTTGACCATGTCATCCCACGACACCACGCCATCAAGCGGATTTTTGAAACGGATCACCGGCTGGCGCCCTTCAGGAATCGCAGGCAAGGTCTTGCCAGGTTCGGGGCGCCAGGTGCCGTCATAGCGCGGTTTTTCTCCACGCGCCCGCGCCCGGTCACGCATCTCTTGCAGCTCTTCGGGCGAGCTGTAGCAATAATAGGCCTTGCCCTCGGCCAACAACTGGTCGATGACTTCGCGGTAGCGCTCCATACGCTGCGTCTGATAGTAGGGCCCCTCGTCGGGGTGCATCCCCAACCAGGACATACTGTCCAGAATCGCTTGTACCGCCTCTGGGGTGGACCGCTCCAGGTCAGTATCTTCGATGCGCAGTACGAAAGTGCCGCCGTAATGCCGCGCAAAGGCCCACGAAAACAGAGCCGTGCGGGCGCCCCCTAAATGCAAGTAGCCGGTCGGTGACGGCGCAAACCGGGTGCGAACAGGGCGAGTGGAAGTGGATTCGGTGCTCATGCAGATATTGTAAAGCGACCGCACGACGACAGAATCGACTTTTGTATAAGATCCCACCGCTGCCAGCTATTCAGTCCATGGTGCCCTAACGCGCCACCCCAAAAACTTGCTTCGGCAGGTACGCTGCTGACACTCTCATGGCGTCGCTCGTACCACAGCAGGCGGGTGTGCCTAAACCCTCGCACAGTCATCGTACCAAGTGAACTGACGATTTCCTTGGAACTCCACGCACTCGAACCCGGCTAGCCACGAAATGGCCAGCCACAGCGCGAAAAGGCAGGGAAAGACCTAAAAATAACGTCGCGATACCGTCTCTGCGACGCAAACCGGCCGATCTCCTCCCTCACGCTCGATCGTCGCTTCGATGACAAGCTGCGCACCGTTGTCCGGCAAAGCCGTGTATTCCTTCAACGTAAATACTCCGCGTACGCGACTACCTGCCGGCAGGGGAGCGGGAAAGCGCACGCGATTGAGCCCATAGTTGACGGCCATGCGCGTACCCTCGATGCTGTAGGCCGTCGCACTTAGCGCTGGCACCAGAGACAAGGTCAGATAGCCGTGAGCAATCGTACCGCCAAATGGACCTTGGGCCGCTCGCTCGATATCCACGTGAATCCACTGCTGGTCGCCCGTCACTTCAGCGAACAGATTTATCTTCTCTTGATCGACCGTCACCCATTCGCTGGTTCCCAGCTCCTGGCCCACCAATTTTTCTAGTTCGCTTACGGTGTTATAGACGCGCATCGTGACACTCCTCTTGCTCCTTTGACAAAACGCACCCATGGTATACGAATCTCCTGCGCTCCATCTAGTTGCAATGTTCGATGTGAAGCCGTTGCGGGAGATTTCGGAGCGACATATGTTCTAACTAAGGTTGCCCGTTCGCAAAAGGGGAACTCTTGGCCAAAGAGATATGCAACCACCCATCAATGAATAAGCCCCGTCACCATGCGGACGGGGCCGTTCGAAGACGCGATCGAATCGTCTCTTAGCCTCGGACAATGGCAGCCTATTATTGAGCATCCAAGGCCCGATAATCGCCTGGCTGCCAGCCGACTAATTACTGCGGCCGATAGAGATAAATTTCGACACGACGGTTTTGTGCACGACCGGCAGCGGTAGAGTTGTCCGCGATCGGGTCGGTGGCCCCTCGACCTTCCGACGACAAGCGATCCGGTGCCACGCCTTGACGCGACAGGTAGTTCACCACACTGCGTGCGCGGTTTTCCGATAGGGTCTGGTTATACGAAGCAGCGCCCGTAATGTCGGTATGACCCACTACGTGCGCACGTAGCTCTGGGTGTTCAACCAGAGACCGGGCAACAGCATCCAGGACGGGACGAAGCTCGGGCTTCAGCTGATAGCTGTCAGTATCGAACGACACGGTGCTTGGCACGTTTACCTTCAGCGTGCCATCGGGCTGCTCACTCACATCGATACCCATTTGGTCCGCCCCGGCGCTCTGAACATTGCCGCGAATCTTGTCCCAGTTATACCCGGCAACACCTCCGGCCAACGCGCCGATACCCGCGCCGATGAGCGCAGCGCGGCTGCTATCTCCAATCAAGGCGCCCAGCCCCGCCCCAACCGCAGCTCCCGCGCCCGTGCCAATGGCCGTGCGCTGGGTTTGGTCGGGATGGGTTGCACAGCCAGCCACCAAGGCTCCGGCAGCCAGGACACCCGCCAAGCGCATGTGTAATCTTGCATGCATATTGTTCTCCTCGTTTACCGCAAAATGGTATGAACATGGATTATGGACCGAAGTTACAACTAGCCGGAGTAGCGCCGGATACTGCCTGTAACAAAAAAAGCTACCGCACCTGCACGATCGCTTTCGTTTTTTCTCCTCTTCTTACTATCGCTCGGCGGGCCGTCCCGAAGCCAATGATGGCGTCCGTGTCACCCGTAAGCCTTTTTTCAAATATTTTGGGAAACGCTCTACACCATTACGTGCCCGCGCGTCATAGATAGCAATTTGGAAACCGCCGTCCGGGGGCTAGATACGTTTCGGTTGTTCTTGACATTTTATGATACATAATTTCGGGACTGGAACCGCGCAACTACAGAAGCGTCTCCCCTTTCGGCTGCAAGCCTCCTTTGTTTCCGCATCATATGCGACGCTTAATCCGCCTCGCAGCTTGGACAGAAGATTGCCATCATCCGTTTGGGGGTGCGCTTGCGTCGTCCAGCCAGCACGGTCATTAAAAGCCTCTAACTTCACTACGATGCGGTTAGGATCCGTTGGTGAAGAAGCGCCCTTGACCTATTTCAACTCGCTTCAGGTTCGCAAACCCCGGTACATTTGCCACAACACCGCTCGTCTCGTTCAAGTCGAGCTCACGGGAGCTCCCGCCTCGGCAAGAATCCAATCTCGAAACTCTCGTAAGCGTGGGGAGTCGGCCAGGCGTTCCGGATACGACAGGTAGAAGGCCGAGTCGACCACGACGCGCTCATCGAATGGCGCCACAAGATTGCCTGCGTTGAGGTCATCCGCCACCAGCGCAAACTGCCCCATCGCCACGCCCAGGCCTTGCATCGCTGCTTGATACGCTAGGGCCACGTTCTCAAACGTCAGTCCGCGATCGGGATCGATATGCCCGACACCTTGTGCGGCCAGCCAAAGCCGCCAGTAATCCGGACGCGCCGCTGACTGAAGCAGCGTGTGATGCTCCAAACACTTGGGCTCGGTCAATGGCGGGCCATTTTCCAACAACCTGGGGCTGCATACAGGCAATAGCTCGATGGGAACCAGACGGTGCGAAACCTGGCCCGGCCATGCGCCGTCACCAATCCGGATGGCTACGTCCGCGTCGTCCAGGCTGGTTGGCTGTTTTAGCGTCGTCGTAAACACAACATCCTGGTCTGGATGCGCCGCATGAAACGTGTACATACGAGGCAACAGCCAGCGCATAGCGAACGTCATTTGACACCAGATGCGCAGCGGCGCGCCCCGACGGGCGCTGACCACACGATTCGTCGCCACCGCGATGCGCTCGAACACCCCCTGAAGCTCGTCCCGATACTGCTCACCAAGCTCGGTCAGCCGAACCTCCCGATTTCCCCGAACGAACAATTGAACATCCAGGTACTCCTCCAATGCACGTATCTGCCGGCTGACTGCTCCAGTCGTCACGTGCAGCTCGTCGGCAGCGCGCGTGAAACTCAACGTTCGCGCTACGCACTCGAATACCCGCAAAGGGTTGAGCGGCGGAATCTTCATACCTGTATTGAGAAAAAGTAAACATAGTTGAGTATATTTCGATTGTCACCAAGATTGAATAGCTGCATGATCCTCAGCATTCAATAACGGCCTTTACGCACCTTTGGCCGTTCAATTACAGACTGTTGGGGTGCTGCTGGTTCCCCCAAGTCTTCGGCTTACCAAAAGGATCATGTCATACGCGCCCAATGTTCCCCCGCACCTTCGCGCCCTAATGGCTGAATTAGGCCCGCGCTGGGGTACCAACGTCCAGGCCCACGTGAAAGCCATGGTAGAGGGTTATGCAAGTGTTTTGCATGACAGGCCAAAAGAGGCCGACGTTCTGCGGGATCAGCCCTATGGCCCCCACCCCAGACAATGTCTGGACGTATACATTCCGTGGAATCGTCCCGAAAAAAACATGCCCATTTTGGCGTTTGTTCATGGAGGTGCTTTCGTCGACGGCAACAAAGACCGTAATTCGGAAATCTACAGCAATGTGTTGTGGTACTTTGCCCGCCACGGCATTTTGGGGGTCAACATTGAGTTTCGCCTGGCACCCGAATACCGCTACCCGTCAGGCACGGAAGATGTAGCGGCAGCGGTTGCCTGGATACGCGCGCATGGTGCGGAGTTCGGCGGCGATCCCAATCAAATCTTTTTGATGGGACACTCGGCAGGCGGAGCGCACGCAGCTCACTATGCATACGACAAGCGCTTTCACCCCCAAACCGGGCATGGTCTTGCAGGACTCATTGTGGTATCGGGCCGCGTGCGAGCGGAAAACTCTGACGAAAACCCTAACGCAAGCCGCGTTGAGGCGTACTACGGCGCGTCTATCCAAACCATGGAAGACGGTTCGGCCGTGAACCATGTAAACCCCGACATTCCCCCGACGATGATCGCCGTCGCCGAGTACGAAAACCCTCTTATCGACGTTCATTGCGTCGAACTGTTGTATCTATTAACCCAGCAGCTACGTCGTTCGCCTCGTTTTATTTGGATGGGAGGACATAACCATACATCGATTGTGGCGCACCTGAACAGCGAGGAAGAGTATCTGGGTAGACAAATCCTTCAGTTTATTCAGGATCCCCGCTAACATCCCCGGTCCTACGCACGCAAACTATTACAACCCTGGAAGACACTATGATCATAGATACCCATATTCATGTATGTACTTTTCCGTCATTTCGCGATCTCAGCAACCATATTCGCACCACTGAAGATCTGATCGCATTTCGAACCCGTTACCCCGAACTTTATGGGCGCAGCCTGATTGAAGAGCCCATCGATAATTCGGATGACCTGGTCGAGGCGATGGACCGCCACAATGTCAACATCGGCCTTGTCCAAGCTCGACCTGGTTATGTTTCCAACGACCTCGTTGCCCAGGCCGCTAAGCGTCATCCGGGACGTCTTCTCGCTCTGGCCCGCGTGGGTCACGACCAAGAGGCTGCTGGTTATCACGAAGACCCTAGTGAAGCCCGTGCTCAGGCTCCGATAGAGATCGAACGCTGTCTGACCGAACTCGACATGGTCGGTGTCGGCGAAATCTTTATTCGATCATTAACCGCCGAGATTCACCCCGAACGCATTGCCCGCGACTTGGAAGGCATGATGAATGTGGTTGACAAGCATGGAGTCCCCATTCAGTTCCCAACGGCATGGTCTCAGTTTCCAGGGGGCCTCTTCTACGGCGATCCGCTATGGGTAGACGAAGTCGCCCTCCGTCACCCTAATGTACCTATCATTCTTACCAAAATGGGTCGTAGCATCGGACGATACTTCGACTCTGCCATGACAGTTGCCTTGCGTAACGTCAACGTGTACTTCGATGTCGTTGGCACCAACCCGCAGCACCTTCGTCAGGCTATCGACGCGTTGGGCGCGGACCGCATTCTGTATGGCACTGACTGGTCAGCTACCTGGCGCTGGATCAGCAAACCAATGTCTTTACATGAGTTACGCATGAAAGTTCTTGATGATGCGAATCTTACCGAGGAGGAGCGCGAGAAAATACTTTGGAAGAACGCCTGGAAGCTTTTCAAGCTAGAAGAGCGCCTGCCCAACCCCACGACCACTGCCTAATTCCACTTATTGATTAGGCCGCTTTCTTTAAAAAGCATAATTGCTCCCGGAGACACACGTATGCTTCCCAGCGTACTCCTGCACAAGTTATGTCTAAGGCTGGTTAAAGCCACACTTCTTTCTTTACCCGTGGCAATTGCTCCCGCTATCGCCCAACCCAAACTACCTTCGCCGATTAATCTCGTTGTGCCCTTTCCGGCGGGAGGTTCCGCCGATACCTTCGTGCGGATCATGGCTGAAACCATGGCAAAGCAGAACGATATCAACATCATCGTTGAATCTCGCCCTGGTGCGGCCGGAATTATCGGTACCCGCGCAGTGGTTGGTTCGAAACCTGACGGCACAACTCTGCTTTCGACATCGATCGTTTCTTCGTTAGTGGCGCCTAAACTGGTCGCTGAGCCACCGTTCGATGCCTTGAAAGATTTGACGCCGCTGACACCGGTTGCCGAGATTCCAGCGCTCTTGGTTGTGCATCCCTCGCTGAACATCAAAACATTCGACGAGTTCGTCGATTATGCCAAGAACAATCCGCATCGCTTGAACTTCGGTAACTCAGGCACCGGCACACTGGCGCACCTTGCTGCAGAGCTCTTGCGTCGTGAATTGGGAGTGGAAATCGAACACGTACCGTATAGGGGTGCACCGCCCGCTGTGTCCGACCTGATCGGCGGCCACGTCGATGCCATGTTTTCCGATGCCGCATTCTTTATTGAGCACATTAAGGCCGGCCGGCTTGTACCGCTAGCAATTGCTGCAAAAGAGCGACTAGGTCTGCTTCCCGATGTCCCGACCATGGCCGAACTGGGATACCCCGATTTAATCGCTGGCAACATTTTCTCAGTGTACGGGCCAGCAGGGATGCCTGACGAAATGGCAGATCATTTGTCAAACGCCATTCGGCATGCCCTGGCTCAAGATCACGTGAGGCAAGCTTTCGAAATACGGGCAGCCACCCCGGTGGGCATGCCACGACAAGAGTTTGCAGTACTCATGGAAGATAGCGCCAAGCGGTGGATTCCGCTCGCTTTGGAGCTGAACGGCCCTCCGGCAGGCAACTAACCCAAAGCAGGCCAAACGTCTCGCTCTAGGCAACTTATGAGCTAGGAACCGCACAATGGAGAAACACATGTCGCAATCGCAGGGAATCGGCGCTAGGCTGGTACGCAAGGAGGATGATCGGCATCTGCGGGGACAAGGGGTTTTTGTCGGAGACCTGAAGTTTCCCGGAATGGTCGATGTAGCATTTATCCGCAGCCCGTTTGCCCATGGGGAAATCCGCGCGATCGACGTTCCGCCCGAACATGTTGGCAAAGTCTTCACCGCACGCGATTTTCCTCATGTGCGCCCCATTGTCGCGGTTCCCTTTATTGAAGAATTCAAGGCCTCAGAACGCCCCGCTCTTGCAACCGAGCGCGTGCGTTTCGCCGGCGAACCCATCGCAATGGCAATTGGCGCAACGCGTGGCGAAGCCGAAGACATCGCTGATTCGGTTTTCGTTGACATTAAACCTTTACCGTCCATTGCCAACATCGAGCAGGCCCTTGCACCCGATGCAACACTGATTCGGGACGAATGGGGCGATAACCTGTACCTTACCCGCAGCAATACATTCGGCGACATCAACGCTGTTCGACGCGAGGCTCCGATTCAAATCGAGCGCACTTATCGTATGAACCGGCAGGCTGCGGTGCCGCTGGAAGGACGGGCCATCGTCGCTGTGTGGGATCACCGACTCGACGAGCTTCAGGTGTACACCGGCAGCCAGTCTCCTCACCAGACGCGTGTCGGCATGGCCCACGCCCTCAACCTTCCGGAACACAAACTGAGGCTCATCACCCCTGACATGGGAGGGGGTTTCGGGGCCAAACGCGTGCTGTACCCTGAAGAGCTGATGGTGGCGGCACTCGCGCTGAAGCTGCAGGTGCCGGTACGATGGCTGGATGATAAGCGCGAGCACTTGCTCAGTGCGATTCATTGCCGGGAACACCTTCACAAAGTACGCGCTTACGCGGACAACAACGGCCGTATTCTCGGGATCGAAGCCGAGATTTACGTGGATGGCGGCGCCTATGCACATTGGCCGAATGGCCCAAGCATGGAGAGCGGCATGGCGGCCAGCAACATTCCCGGCCCCTATGCCATTCGCAACTACCGCTTCCGCACCTATACCGTTGCAACCAACAAATCCCCCATCGGCGCCTACCGCGGCGTCGCCCGCCCTGCTGCTTGCTTCACGATCGAACGCACCATTGACGAAATTGCTCATGCGGTAGGTCGCGATCCCTGTGAAGTCCGCATGGAGAACATGGTCAAGCCATCCGCCATGCCATACCGTACGGTAACCGGCCTGGTGTTGGACGGCGGCGATTACCCTGAGTCCGTGCGCCGGGCGATGAAGCTCATTAATTACGATGAAGTACGCCGACGTCAGCGTACGCCCGAACCCGACGGGCGTCTCATTGGCGTTGGATTCGCTAGCTTTACCGAACAAACCGCGCACGGTTGCTCTGAATGGGTAGCCCGCGGCGTGCCCGTGATTCCCGGCTACGAAACAGCAACCGCCCGCATGGTATCGGATGGCACCTTATTGCTGATGGTCGGCATCGCGTCGCATGGACAGGGACTCGAAACAACGCTATCACAAATCGCCCACACAGAACTCGGGATCAGCCCAGCCCGAGTGTCAGTGCGCCATGGGGACACGCAAGTCTCACCCTTTGGCATGGGAACGTTCGCGTCCCGTAGCATGGTCATGTCGGGAGGTGCCGTTGCCCGTGCTTGTCGCGCCTTGCGCGAAAAGATTGGCGCCATTGCCGCCCACACCATGCAATGTGATGTGGCCGACTTACGCTTCGAATCTGAACACGTCGTGGGCACTAAAAGCTCGATCTCCTTCGAAGAAATCGCGCATATGGCCTATTTGCGACAGGAACGATTGCCGCCCGGGATGTCCCCCATGTTAGAGGCCACCGTTACCTACGAGCCCGCTGTCGATTCTGGAGTATTTACCTACGCCACCCAGGCGGCGGTAGTCGCCGTTGACCCGGACACCGGCAAGATCGACATTCTTGATTACGTTTGCGTAGAAGACTGCGGCACCGTGGTTAACCCGATGATCGTCGATGGACAAATCATTGGCGGCATTGCACAGGGTATCGGGACGGCGCTTTACGAAGAAATCCCGTTCGACGATCAAGGCCAGCCGCTGGCAACGACATTGGCCGATTACCTTTTACCCGGCGCCCCTGAAATACCGCATATCAAGATCGACCATATGTGCACGCCCAGTCCACATACTGAGTATGGCATGAAGGGCATGGGCGAAGGTGGCGCCATCTCGCCTCCCGCCGTTCTGGCGAACGCCGTGCGCGACGCGCTCTTGTCGCTCGGTGCCGAGATCAACGAAACACCGATGACTCCTGAGCGTGTTCGCGCCGCCATCGCTGCCGCCTCAAAAGACAAGCACGCCCGCTCCTCTGTAGCGGAGGTGTCCCGATGAAATCCGCTCCCCTTCAATATCAACGCGCTCACTCCATCGACGAAGCAACGCAATTGCTGCGAGAGCAGGCGGGCGCCGGAAAAATCCTCGCCGGAGGTCAAACCTTACTTCCAATGCTGAACCTGCGCATGGGAATGGTTGACACCGTCATCGATATCGCTCGCATCGAAGCATGCCGTGCAGTGCACGACAACCCTGATCACGTGCGTATCGGTGCTGCAGTCACTCATGCCATGATCGAAGATGGGCTGGTTCCCGATCGCTTCGCTGGGTATCTACGCCATGTTGCCGGCGGTATCGCGTATCGATCGGTACGTACTCGGGGCACCATAGGCGGCAGCCTGGCCCACGCCGATCCCGCGGCAGATTGGCCTACCGCGTTACTCGCTCTGAACGCTCAGGCAGAGGTCTTACGTGGAGACGGAACCCACGAAACCTTGACCTTGTCGTCGTTTCAGGTGGGCTTAATGGAGACCAGCCTCGAGCCCGAAGATCTATTGATAGCGATTCATGTACCAACACTGAGCAGCAGCGCCCGTTGGGCTTATCGCAAGTTTTGCCGCAAAGTGGGCGAGTTCGCCCAATCGTTGGTGGCCATCGTCCACGATCCTGAAAAAGACCATACTTTGTGTGTTCTCGGAGCAGCGGCCGATAAGCCCGTTGTGCTCCCGGAGTCATCAGATTGGTTAAGCAAGCACTCCGGCACTGACTTTGACGCGGCGGAGTTGCAAGCTCGAATGGCAGCCGACCTCGCCCGCATAGAGGGCCTGGAGCCCGACAGCTATTCCTACCAACTGCACCGCACCCAGCTCACCCGAGCCTTTCAAGACATTCTGAAGCCATGACCACCATTTCATTGACAGTCAACGGACGTAAGGTCGAACGCACCATCGAAGCGCGCACGACGCTGGGAGATTTCCTGCGCGAGGACCTGGATCTCACGGCAGCGCACCTGGCCTGCGAACACGGGGTGTGTGGGGCCTGTACGGTGCTGCTCGATAACCAGCCTGTGCGGTCATGTATCACCCTTTCAGCGAGCGCATCAGGACATACCGTGCACACGCTGGAAGGATTTCAAGACGACCCGCTGATGGCGCTTCTGCGCGAGTGCTTTTCGAAAGCACATGCCCTGCAATGCGGTTATTGCACCCCGGGCATGCTGATCACCGCCCGCGACATGATCTTGCGCGGCGTATGTACGTCCGACGTACAGATTCGGCGCGAACTGTCGGGCAACCTATGTCGTTGTACCGGCTACCAGGGCATCGTCGAAGCCATCAAGCTCGCCCATGAACAATGGCAGGCCTCTCAGCCAGCGTCGTCTAACCGCGCCGAACCGGAATTCTCGGTGTAAACGTTCAAGTTCAGGAGATAAAGTCATGAAAATTACCGGAGAACGTGCGCTTGAGGTACCGCGCGGTGAGGTATGGACTAGCCTGTTTGATCCCAACATTCTGCAACAATGCATTCCGGGATGTGAATCCGTGGAGCGTGAAGGAGACAGCAGCTACACCGCAGTTACGGTTTTAACCATCGGACCATTAAAGGCGAAATTCAAAGGATCTTTAAAAATCGCCGATATCGTAGAGGGTGAATCTTGTACCCTCATTTTTGAAGGCACGGGTGGCGCGGCCGGCATGGCGCGAGGCACTGCCGCGGTGCAATTGCGTGAGGCAAGCGACGACGACAAAGACGGTACGCAAACCGTACTTAGCTACGACGCCGATACGCAGATATCGGGCAAACTGGCGCAAGTGGGTGCCCGGCTCATACAAGCCGTCGCCCGCAAGCTGTCTAACAGCTTCTTCGATCAATTCGAAGCCACGCTCTCGAAGAAAGAAGACCCCAACAATCTGGAAATCGCCTAGTCGCTCTGCGATCAAGGCCGGTACTGAGTCTAAGCCGCTTAGCGCATTATCAATGACGACGGCGTGGCCAGGCCCTGCCCACGTATCTTCACATTTCAAAAGCTGAATCTTTTTAAACTCAAGGAGTTGATATGTCCGTTGCCAGACATGCTCGTCCCGAAGAACTGGTTGGAGTTTCTCTGGAAGAAATCGCCGCGCGCTACACCGCTCGCTTTCGCGACCTCACCCCCGACTGGGAAGCTTTCGAAGACGCAAAAATCGAAGGCTGGAAGCGGGCCCAGCACCGCTTCATTGGCGCCGGAGGTTCCGGCAAGTTCGACGACGACTCGGTCATCCCTGCACGCGGATTCACACTCAGCATCATGTACGTCGAACCTGGGCAAGGAAACGCAGCCCATACCCATGAAGTCGAGGAAGTCTTCTTCGTTCTGCAGGGATTCCTGGATGTATTTTTGCAGGACGAAAACGGAGAGAAATTATGGACGCGTCTGGGCCCGTGGGAATGCATCGCCTGCCCGCCCGGCGTAATCCATGGCTACGAAAACCGCAGTCTGGAGCCAGTTTACTTCCAGGTCATGCTTGGACGTGGTCGTCCAGAGCTCATGGGATATGCAAGCGACGAGCTGTATCAGCGCCGCGACGGCCATCTCAAGTGACCAAGGAAGGCAGCCATGGAAAGTCTATATAGCTATGTAAACGGTTCGACGGAGCGTGAGGGAAGCCGCCGAACTGTTGAGTGGCGCTCACCCACCAATCCCTCGTTGATCTTCGGGCTGAAGGAAGCTGACGACGACACCGTCCATCGTGCGGTGCAATCGGCTGCAGACGCCTTCACCGCGGAATCGGAGAAGCCGTTGCACTACCGTCTGCAATGGCTGCTTCGAGCGGCAGATTTGCTCGAGCAACGCCGCGATGAAGTTGCCCGTGTCTTAGTTGAAGACATCGGCAAGCCTATTCGCGCCGCAACGGTAGAGGTGCAACGAGGCGTCGATTTCTTGCGTACGTGCGCCGCTACGCTTCCCACTCTTACCGGAGAAACTCTGGCTCTCGATGCGAAGCCGGCAGGTGCTGAACATCTCGGCTTTACGTTGCGCGTTCCCTATGGAGTTGTTGCCGCAATTACCCCATTCAACGCGCCGATCAATCTCCTCTTGCAAAAGGTTGCTCCTGCGCTTGGTATGGGTAACGCCGTCGTCGCCAAACCGCATCCCGCGGGCACCCGCGCTGCCTTGATGATGGCCGATGTTTTCAAGCAAGCCGGCTTACCAGCCAGTATGTTCAATGTCGTGATCGGCGATCGTGATCCTGCCGCTGCTCTCGCGTCACATCCACAGGTTCGGGTCGTCACATTTACTGGCGGTACCGCAGCCGGTCGCGCACTAGCCCGCGCGGCGGCGTCCAAGAAGTTCGTCGCGGAGCTTGGATCAAACAGTGCCAATATCGTGTTGCGGGACGCAGAGATCGACGAGGCGGCGCAGCGTATTGCGGCGGCAGCATTCGAGGCGAGCGGACAACAATGTGTTTCGGCACAACGCATTATTGTTGAGAGCCCGATCTACGATGAGTTTCTCGAGAAGTTTGTTAGCGTAACCAGGAAACTTAACGTCGGAGACCCTTTGGATCCAACCGTTGATCTCGGCCCGATGGTTTCTATCGACGCGGCGCAGCGCGTCATGGAACTGGCCGAGCGCACGGTAGCCGCCGGAGCACGTTATGCACTGGCGCCCGAACTCGAAGAGACCGCAGTCTCACCCGGCATCCTGGTGGACGCCCCCCTTGACAGTGCGATCTGGCAGGAGGAGGTTTTTGGTCCCCTGGCAGTCGTCGTGCGCGCCGATGATGCGGAGGCGGCGTTAGCGCTGGCAAATGACTCCCCATTCGGTCTGCAAGGCGCCGTATTCACGAATGACCTCGAAGAAGCCATGCGGTTCGCGCGTCGCTTCGAAGTTGGCGCGTTATGGATCAATGAAGCCAGCCGCTTTCGCCTCGACGTGTACCCCTTCGGGGGCGCCAAAGAATCAGGCTTCGGACGTGAGGGTGTCAAGTATGCCTTAGAGGAAATGTCCCAACTTAAATTTGTTGGCATACGCACGCGCAGGGGATCTGCACTGAAGGCGTAGTCATACCCAACTTGTTTCACCCCGTTTCAACAGGAAGCATCTATGGAATCTCCTCGCTGGAGAGGCGTTTTCCCTTACCTGCCCACTCCCATTGACCCTTACGGGCACATTAAAACCGATGTGCTCGATAGATTGTGTACTGACTTGATTGATCAGGGTGTTCACGGCCTCGCACCCCTTGGCTCCACCGGCGAATTTGCTTACCTCAACGCTGACCAACGGGCCACCGTGGTGGAATCAACAGTAAAAGCCGCTCAGGGACGTGTGCCAGTCATTCCCGGTGTCGCCTCCACCTCCACGGCAGACGCGGTAGCACAGGCCAGACTGTATGAACAAATGGGTGCAAGTGGCATTCTCGCGGTGTTGGAAGCCTACTTTCCCATCACCCAGGAAGGCGTGTACGAATACTTTAAAGCGATTGCCGAAGCCGTCAACCTACCCATCGTCATATATACAAACCCTAACTTTCAGCGCTCCGACTTATCCATTCCCGTCATCGAGCGCCTTAGTCATATACCCAACATTTTGTATTTGAAGGATGCCTCGTATAACACGGGCCGGCTGCTTTCCTTGATGGAGTTAGTCGGGGATCGGTTAACCATATTTGCCGCGTCCTCGCACATCACAGCTGCGGTCATGCTCATTGGTGGAGCTGGCTGGATGGCGGGCCCTGCCTGCGTGATTCCGCAACAGAGTATCGAGCTTTACGAACTGTGCCGGGCCGAGAAATGGACCGAGGCGATGGCCTTGCAAAGGCGGTTGTGGAGCGTGAACCAGGTCTTCGCGGAATATAACCTTGCAGCCGCCATTAAGGGCGGCTTACAAATGCAAGGCTACGACGTCGGAGATCCCATTCCGCCTCAAGCCATCTTAAGCGCAGAGGGACAAGACCGCATCCGCGCAATTCTCGCCTCGCTCGGAGCGCTTTAAAAAGCTCTTTCCGAAACCTGTAATGTCATGACTTCCAGCATAGTCAAGAACTGACAGCCTTCTCATGGATGGGCTCGCAACAAGAGTACGAAGAATAAGACGCGAGCCGTCCGTCCTCTCCCCGAGATTTTCGCCGCGCTCTCCTTGCATAAGCGACGAGCTACACCCGGTCGACTAGCGGTGCGGGTCATTAGCTTCGTTTCTTCCTACGCGCTCACGACGTGAAGTGTCTACCTCGCATGCGGCATAAAAAGAATATTCGCAAACCTCGGGAAACGCTTTATGCTTGCGGTAAAGCCGATATTTACAAAAGCCCGGAACACAGCTTGAAAACAAACAAAGGCTTTCTACCAGGGAGGATCAGACATGTATAGCAATGGACTGCATAGCTCGGCGCTCGTCACGGCTGCACTCGGCGCGATCACCGCTTTAACGATAGGCACGGCTGCAACGGCCGCCACAGACTTCCCCTCCAAGACCATCGAAATTGTGAATCCGTACCCGGCAGGAGGAACCACCGACGGCTTGACGCGCGCATTGGCGCCGGGCATGTCGCAGCGGCTGGGCCAGCCCATTGTGGTGGTGAACCGTGTGGGCGCCGCCGGAACAGTGGGCACCGAACTCGTGGCCCGGCGCGCGCCCGATGGTTACTCTCTGGTATTCATGCCCGCGCTGACACTTTCCGTGGCAACCAAAACGCATAAAACGGGATATCAAACAGACTCGCTCGTACCGATTTGCCAAACCTTTTCCAACGCCATGGCGTTGGTCGCTCCCAGCAACTCACCTTTCAACTCAGTTGCCGACGTCGTCGCCGCTGCACGTGCCGCACCGGGCAAATTAACCTACGGGCATCAGGGGGTGGCGTCGATCCCGCACTTGGCCATGGTGGAATTCCTGGACGTTGCCGACATCGAAATTCAAGACGTTCCCTATAACGGCGAACCCCAGGTGCTGATCGATCTAATGGGTGGACGCCTTGACCTGGCCGCCGTCGTGCTGGGTGGCGTAGCGGGGCGTGACGTCAAGATCCTGGGCATCTTCGATGACGAAAGGCATCCGTCATTACCCGACGTTAAAACGGTTCCCGAGCAAGGCTACAACGTGACGCCAACCAGTTTTGGTGGCCTATTTGCACCCAAAGGGACGCCGCCTGAAGTCATAGCTAAATTGGCTGAAGCGTGCAAGGGTGCCGCACACGATGGGCTTTATGTGAAAGCTGCGAAAACCGCATTTCAGCCCACGAATTACTTCGCCGACGCTGATGAATTTGCAAAGCGACTGCAAAAAGACATCGAAGACAAGGCTAGACTACTAGAGCGCATTACCGTCTCACAGTAATCGCCATCATCAAACCCTAGCTGGTTCCAAAGGCTAACGAATCGTGAAGTCCGGTCCCCGTATCAAATGCGGTTGGCGACGCAAACTACAGAGGCCCTAAAAAAGGCGCGCATTCCGCTTGCTACGGTACCTACTTGCCGTGAAACCAGGGCTCGCGAATATAAGCCCGCGATGACTCTCGCGCAGAGCGTGGGCTTGTCAACTTCTAAACAGACAACCCAGGTGTTTTGCGCGATGCTTGTGCCACTGGTTTATGTGCAAGGATCAGATCATGAGAAAGTTGGTACGTCGTGCAATTTGTGGGTTGATGTTATCGGCAACAGCGCTGGGGGTGTCTGTCCATGCGGGGCAGTTCCCTAGCGGACCAATCACGATTGTCGTCCCGTATCCTCCGGGTGGAACTACTGACACGTTAGCGCGCCGTGTCGCTCAAGGTATGTCTGAGCAACTGGGCCATTCGGTCATCGTAGAGAATCGTCCTGGAGCAAGTACTGCGATCGCTGCTGCGCACGTAGCAAGGGCGCCCAAAGACGGCCACACGCTGCTTGTCGCAAGCAACGCTACATTGGCTATCAACCCCCATGTGGGCACTGAGGCTCACTATTCTGCTCGCGATTCATTCGACTATGTAACACTGTTGGCTGCTGTCCCCAATGTGATTGTGGTGAACAAGAGTTCGCCCAGCGATAGTTTGGAAGACTTCATTCAGCGCTCTAAGAGCGATGACAAGGGTGTGTCCTATGGTTCTATGGGCGCAGGCACATCTAACCACATTGGCATGGAAATGCTGAACAAAGCGCTCGATGCGAATCTCTTGCACGTGCCTTACAAGGGAAGCGCTCCTGCACTGAGCGATTTGATGGGCGGTCATGTTGACGCGGTCGTCGATACGTTAGTAGCAACGTTGCCTCAAATTCGTGCGGGTAACCTCAAGGGGCTAGCCATCTTGAGTGCGAAGCGGTCCTCTGCAGCGGATGATATTCCCACCGCTCGCGAAGCCGTAGGCGTGGATGTCGACTTGTACTCTTGGTTTGGTCTGGTTTTGCCGAAGGGAACACCGGAACAGGTGATATCCACTCTTAACGAGGCTGTTTTGGCTACCCTGAATGACCCCAAAACAAAAGAGGTCCTGGAGCCGGTAGGGGTTGAGCTGATTGGATCTACGCCGTCGGAGTTTAAAGCTTTCGTGGACGAGCAGTACGAAATGTACGGAAAGCTGATCAAAGAGCATGAAATCAAGCTGTAAGTCAAAAGGGAATCTCTTATGACTAGCCCGATATCCGTACTGAATCCCGCCCGCTTAGCTCAGCCCAACGGGTTTTCGCAGGTCGCCATTGACAACCGGAATGGAACCGTCTTTATCTCCGGCCAGGTCGCATACGACGCCCAGGGAAATATTGTCGGCGTAAATGACTTAGCGGCTCAGACGCGCCAAGTGCTGCAGAACCTTCAGACTGCGCTGGCTGAGGCGGGCAGTGACTTCAGGCACACTCTCAAACTTAACTTTTACGTTAAGAACCTGTCGGAGGAGGCGGTAGCGATCATCCGCAAGGAACGAGCTCCGTTTCTCCCCCAAGATCAACTTCCCGCCAGCACTCTAGTCGGGGTTAGCGCTTTGGCGAAAGAGGATTTGCTTCTAGAGGTAGAAGCTTACGCAGTCCGCAAAAGCACGTAAATTTTGGGAGAGGTTTTCCGCTCCATGCATGTCCCTTGCCTTCCCAGGCCGGTGTGCATATGCTGAGGAAGGTATCCGATGGTTACACCTCATCATTGCGATCTGGAAGGCAAGTGACTGCGTTTCGAAATATCCAGTGGACGTCCATTCTTGATGGTTTGGGGGTCGATCACGCTAGAGATATCGAGTCTCGGCTTTCCACTCGGGCATTCGCACCGCGCACTTCAATATTTGAAGAGGGCGACCCGAGCAACGAGTTGTTGATCATAGAGTCAGGACGGGTACGTCTGTTCAAGCGAACCGTCGAAGGAGATGAGTTCACGACCGGTATATGGAGCGAGGGATACGTAATTGGCCTGATCAGCGCCTTGCTCGGTGACAGGAGGTTTCTTTCGGCCGAAAGCATCGACCCTGTTCGGCTCCTCGCACTTAAAAGAGAGGATCTCCTCAAAAAAATGCAGGAGATACCCTTATTTGCCACGAATGTGGCGCGCTTACTCGCGCTCTTGGCAAGCGATAGTATCGAGAGAACCGTACCCCTTGCTTTGGACAACACCGCTAAGAAGCTCGGGCGAGTTCTGCGCAAGTTGGCAACACGTGACACTCAGCATTCACCGGCTGTCCACGCAGTGACCGGGTTGCGTCAGGAAGACTTGGCGCACATGGTCGGCGCGAGCAGAGCATGGGTGAACCAGGCACTGGCCGATTTCGAGCGGCAAGGTTTGATTCGTCGCGAGAAGGGAAGGATTGTCATCTACAGCTTAGACAGATTTGACGATGTGCTATCGCAATGAAACGCCAGGGCGTCTTGCGGGAGCCAACACGGGCGAGTAGGCCCACAATCTCGGTCACCTTAGCTGCACGAGTAGGAACGGCGTCTCAACCACTCCAGCACGATTGCCACGCACATTAGATGGAACATCTCAGGTGAAAGATATGAGATGATTTATTGAAGCGGACATACCACCAATGGGAATAGCGCTGAATAAGTGATTGGTCTCAGAATCTACAAAAGATGATCTGGACCCGTGGTATATGCCCCTACGCGTTCGAACTGTTGTCTGGCAACTTGGGTCGCCGGCGCAGGTAAGGCCGTCGCTGTGAAGCAGTGCTGTATGGCTACGACTGGCAAGAACAAGCCCATCGTC
>CAZMVM010000058.1:0-18876 GCA_964569785.1 uncultured Pigmentiphaga sp.
GCGTGAATGGGGACCGGCACCCATGCTGCAAGGAGCGAAATCGGCCGACCTACAGCGTCTAACTAGCGAATTTCAAACTGCGTGGGTGAGCTTCATACGGAATGGTGACCCGGGCTGGGAAAAATATCCGGGAGAGCGCCACTTCAAGTGAACTGTGTACTCGACCCCGGACTCCGTCGAAATCACTCATACGTTGCGTTGCAAGCTTTTCGTCAAGGAGGCGGGGCTTGCGTTGAAGTGATCCCGCACGTATCACTGCGCTCTCGCATCTGAATACGCTTAATACGAAGCTCAATACGAAGTCTGTTCCTCGGGGCGGACTGACTGTGCGCCCACTGCTTTACACAACGGCTCCCAGCTCGCAATGCGTCGCGCCCGGATGCGGATATCGTCGCCTACAGGAACCACCGACGTGAATTCGAACTCGCGCTGCGCCGGCAATTGATCAAGGGCAGGAAGCTCGACGATTGGACGAGCATCACCCAATAATATCGGCGCCATGTAATGGACAATTTCGTCAACTAGCCCGGCCCGCAGGAGGGCGCCGCTCAAGGTGGCACCTGCTTCTACATGGACTTCGTTGATGTCGTGTTGACCTAGCCATTGCAATACTCCGGGGAGGTCAACCCGTCCTTCGCGGTCGGGCATGGAAATGATGCGAGCATTGCGGGCCTGCAGTCTCGCCGCTGCCGTGCCGGCCGGGTCATCGAGGGCTGTAAAGATCAGCACCGGTTCGCCATCAAAAATCTGGGCCTCGGGAGGGGTGCGCAGGCGGGAGTCGATAATGATGCGTAAGGGGGTGCGGCTGGTTTCTACGGCGCGCGGTGTTAGCAGGGGGTCGTCGGCCAGGATAGTGCCCACGCCCGTTAGCACGGCGCAACTGCGTGCACGCCAAGTGTGACCATCGTCGCGGGCCGCAGGCCGCGTGATCCACTGGGATGCGCCGTTATGCAAGGCGCTGCGCCCGTCCAGCGAACTGGCGAGCTTGAGCCACAACCAAGGTGTGCCGCGGGTCATGCGAGACACAAAGCCCGCATTTTGTGCCAGCGCTTCATCCGCGCAAACACCGGTTGTGACCTCGATTCCGGCTGCTTGCAAGCGGGCCAACCCGCCGCCGTTGACCAAGGGGTTGGGGTCGCGCATGGCGATGACCACTCGTGCGGGGCGGGCAGCGATGATGGCATCAACGCACGGTGGGGTGCGGCCATAATGACTACATGGCTCTAGCGTGACATACAGCGTGCTGCCGGCCACTGACTCATTGCTGGACACTGCATCGTGCAGAGCACAAATTTCCGCGTGGGGTCCGCCGGCCTCCTGGGTTGCTCCTTCTCCCAGCTTGCGGCCGTCGCGAATGATCACGCAGCCCACGCGTGGGTTGGGTGTAGTGATATTCATGACGCTGTCTGCCAAAGCCAGGGCGCGGCGCATCCAAAAGATGTCGGTTGCGGCGAACTTCTGCATGATGGTTCCGAAGTGATAGAGAGCCGGTCGCTCACTCAACGGCCCTGCAGGGTGGCGGCTGAGCTAACAGCGAACTAGGTTTTAGAGGGTTGAGCACGCCCGCAGGCGTTAAGTGTTGAGTACTCTGACTTTACCCTTTGCGGGACCCAGACGATCGCATCTCGTGAATCATGGTGGCGAATGCGTCTATATCTTCGAAGCTTTTGTACACCGATGCGAAGCGTACATAGGCAACCAGATCCAGCTTCTTTAATTCCGCCATGACGAGTTCTCCAACGAGTGACGATGGAACTTCGCGTTCGCCGCTGGTACGCAGTGCCTCCTCGATGCGTTCCACGGCCTGTTGTAGGTCGGCTGCACTTACCGGCCGCTTACGTAGTGCCAGCGACATGCTGCCCCTGAGCTTTTCGGGATCGTACTCAGTACGGGCACCATTGCGTTTCACGATGAGCGGCATGGTGATGTCAGCGCGCTCATAGGTCGTAAAGCGCCGCATACAAGCGTTGCACCGACGCCGTCGGCGAATCGAATCCCCTTCATCCGAGGTTCGGGTTTCGACAACCTGGGTGTCAGCGTGACCGCAGTAGGGACATTTCATGGGGCCACCCTATGTGTTGAGCCATGCCGCTCTGGCGCAACGCTGAGTACTGCTACCATGCCGCACAATAAGCGCTCGAACGGGAGGCGCTGCCTTATGGAAGTGCCCGCGGACAATTCCGAGCCGGGGCACTCACCGGCAGCGCTGCGCGCCATCTACGCAGTTACCCGCGATAGACAGGAAAGCGCGCGGTAAGCTCGTTCACGCGTTCGCGCACCTTGGCGATGTTGGCCGCATCGCTCGGATTGTCGAGCACGTCAGCAATCAGGTTGGCAGTGAGCTCGGCCTCGGCCTCGCGGAAACCGCGTGTCGTTATGGCCGGCGTGCCAAGACGTATCCCACTGGTAACGAAGGGCTTCTCGGGATCGTTGGGAATGGTGTTCTTGTTGACCGTGATGTGCGCCTCGCCCAAGGCGGCTTCAGCGTCTTTACCCGTGAGCCTTTTCGGACGCAGGTCAACCAGCATGACGTGACTTTCGGTGCGGCCAGAGACGATGCGCAAACCCCGTTTCGTCAACGTGTCCGCAAGCACCTGCGCATTCTTGAGAATTTGTGCCGCGTACTCTTTGAACTCTGGCGCGAGCGCCTCTTTGAAGGCAACGGCTTTCGCTGCAATCACATGCATGAGCGGCCCGCCTTGAATTCCCGGGAACACTGCCGAATTGATGATCTTCTCGTGCTCGGCACGCATCATAATGATGCCGCCGCGTGGCCCACGTAACGACTTATGCGTCGTCGAGGTCACGAAATCGGCATGCGGGACCGGGTTGGGATAAACGCCCCCCGCGACCAGCCCCGCGTAGTGGGCAATATCGACCATGAAGTACGCGTTGTTCTCGCGCGCAATTTCGACCATGCGAGCAAAGTCAATGCGCAGGGCATAGGCAGAGGCGCCGCCGACGATGAGCTTGGGCTTGTGCTCCGCAGCCAGTTCGGCCATGCGGTCGTAGTCGATCTCTTCATCGGCATTCAGGCCGTACGAGATGAAGTTGTACAGCTTGCCCGATGCGTTGACGGGCGAACCGTGGGTTAAATGGCCGCCTTCGGCCAGGTTCATACCCAGAACGGTGTCGCCAGGTTTCAAGACGGCCATGTAAACGGCCTGGTTGGCCTGCGAGCCCGAGTTGGGCTGCACGTTGGCGGCCTCTGCGCCGAAGAGCTGCTTGAGCCGGTCGATGGCAAGCTGCTCAACGATATCCACATATTCGCAACCGCCGTAGTACCGCTTGCCTGGATAACCCTCTGCATACTTGTTGGTAAGCTGCGTACCCTGCGCCTGCATCACGGCCGGGCTGGCGTAGTTCTCAGACGCGATAAGTTCGATGTGCTGCTCCTGGCGCTGATTTTCCTGCTGAATAGCGGCCCAGACTTCAGGATCGGTTTGAGCAATGGTGCGGTTGCGGTCGAACATGAGGGCTCCTGGATATAAAGCCGACGAAAAACACGCCAGTTTAGCTTATTTTGCCGAGCTCACTGGCGTGTTAGCTGGCGCGCCGTCACGTGCTCGGCCGTTCAGGAGCCGATTTCCGTGGGCGCGAGCGATGGATTGAGGGTATAGGTACCGGTGATGCTGGCCTCGCCAAGGATGTGTCCCTCCATGGCTTTGCGTACGTCGGGCCCCGTGAACGAGCCGTCGACCGGCAGCTGGGGAATGTCAAGTGCGTACACAGTGAATACGTAGCGGTGCACGAGCTCGTCGTTCCAGGGCGGGCAAGGGCCGTCGTAGCCGAAGTATTCCCCATTCATGTCGCGATCTTGGGCAAACCACTTGGTGTAGTCGTTGATTCCCTGGCGCGCCCCCATCGGTGCCACTGGCCCGCCTTTACCGCGAGGCGTTACCGCGCTGCTGAAAGCGCCTTCTTCGATTTCCTCGTGTTCCGGTGATAAGTCGACCAATACCCAATGGAAGAACTCGGTACGCGGCTGGTCGGCCGGAATGACCTTGTCTTCCTGGTTGACATCCTCGGGCTTGGTGGGGACGTCGGGGTCGTGACAAATAATGGCTAGCGACTGGGTGCCGTCCGGAAGGTCCTTCCACCCGAGGTGCGGGTTCAGGTTGTCGCTCATGGCCACGCGAGTTTTCGGATCGATCGAGCAAAATGCGTAACGGGCCGGTATGGGATGCCCGTCGGCGAAAGAATTGCTCCAGACTTTCATGGCGTACTCCCGAAAGGTTGTAATCGGAGCGGCGCCGCCGCCCCTGCGCGGGTATGAGTATGAGTAATTTTCCAGCTAAGGCCGGAGACCGTCTAGCTTAACGTGACCCGCGCGAATCTACGCTTGCCTACTTGTATCACATACTTGCCCGCGGGGAGCACCAATGCCTTGTCTTCCACGCGGCTGCCATCTACCCGTACTCCGCCTTGTTCGACGTTGCGCTGTGCCTCGCTTGCCGAGGCGCACAAACCGGATTCACGTAACACCTTGAGGATGCCCAGCGGGGCGCCGGCGACATTCACTTCCGGCATATCCTCGGGCAGTGCCCCGTGGCGGAAGCGTGCTTCGAAATTGGCCAGTGCTTGCTCGGCGGCTTTCGCCCCGTGGAAGCGCGTCACAATTTCCTGCGCCAGCAATACCTTGATGTCGCGCGGATTACGGCCCTGCTCGGTCTCAGTGCGGAATTGCTCGATCTCGCTCATGGGCCGCATAGATAGCAGTTCGAAGTAGGTCCACATGAGCGTGTCGGAAATCGACATCAGCTTGCCGAACATGGAGTCGGGTGATTCCGATATTGCGACGTAATTGCCCTTCGACTTCGACATCTTCTCGACGCCATCGAGTCCCACCAGCAAGGGCATGGTCAGTATGCACTGCGGCTCCTGACCGTACTCTTTCTGTAGTTCACGCCCGACCAGCAGGTTGAACTTCTGGTCGGTGCCGCCCAGCTCGAGATCGGATTGCAAGGCGACCGAGTCGTAGCCCTGGAGCAGGGGGTAGAGGAACTCATGAATCGAGATGGGGACTCCGCTACGGAAGCGGCGAGTGAAGTCTTCACGCTCGAGCATGCGCGCTACGGTGTAGCGGGAGGCAAGCTGAATAATGCCGCGAGCGCCCAACGCGTCGGACCACTCGGAGTTATAGCGAACCTCCGTACGCGCTGGATCCAGCACCAGGCTGGCCTGGGTGTAATAGGTTTGCGCGTTCTCCTCGATTTGTTCGCGCGTCAGAGGCGGGCGGGTCGTGTTGCGACCACTGGGGTCTCCGATTAAAGCCGTGAAATCGCCGATCAAGAAAATTACCTTATGCCCCAGGTCTTGCAGCTGGCGCAATTTGTTCAGTACCACCGTGTGCCCAAGGTGGATATCGGGTGCTGTGGGGTCCAGGCCCAGCTTGATACGGAGGGGCTCGCCAGTGCGGCGGCTGCGGGCAAGCTTCTGGGCAAATTCCTGTTCAACCAGAAGTTCGTCGCAGCCCCGCTTGACGATGGCAAGATCGCGCTCGACTTCGGTATCGGTAATTACGGACTGGATTTGCGACTCGGCCATCGATATACTCTCGAGGTTTTTCGTAGTTGACAAAATTGTTAGTTTTTGCAAGAGCCCTTGCAAATCAAGTGCTTTTGCTTGATCCTTCGCGTAGTTTCTTAAATAAGCTTCGCGTAAGTTTCAACGGGCCGCCAGCAATACGACATGCGCGGCCATTCGTGTGTGCATCCGCAGGACGTCGCGTCCCGGTATCCATGACCGGGGCTGCTCCTTCTGCGCAACGTAAATCGCAACATCTTAGGGTAATTCACGATGCATTCCGAGTTCCGGCGGAGCCCAGCAAAAAGGTCCGACTTCACGCGGCGGCTTTTGTTGGTGACCGCTTTCGGGCTTTTCGGGGCTGCGGCTGCGGTGGGAATGGTAGCGCAAAATCCCCAGCAGCAAGCCGCGCCCTCAGTTCAGCACATTGTCGAACGATTGCCACTACCCGCGCTAGCAGAAATGACGGTGGCGACCGCGGAAGACGAACTTTTCGTACGCGAAGAGCGCATCCAGCGGGGCGACTCCGTGGCCACAATGCTCAAACGGCTGGAGGTGAATGACGCCGGCTTGCAGCGCTTTTTGGTGACTCATCCTTCTGCCCGCAGTATTTCGCGCCTTTATCCGGGCCGCGTGATGCAGGTGGCGACGAATGCTCAGGGCGAGTTACGCTGGCTGCGTTACATACACACGCCCGGAGTCGAGTCCGACGGCGCGGTCGTGCAGCAGCTTCTCGAGGTTACCCGCACCGAAGACGGGGGCTTCGAGGCTCATGAGCGTGAACTGCCCGCCGAACGGCAAATTAATGTGGGAATGGGCACGATTACCAGCTCGCTGTTCGGCGCAACCGATGCGGCGGGTGTTCCGTATGGCGTCGCCCGTCAAATGATTGATATTCTGGCTAGTGACATCGACTTCTTCCGTGACGTGCGGGCCGGTGACCAGTTTCGCGTCGTGTACGAAACCTATACCAGCAACGGTATGCGCGCGCGGGCGGGGCGCATTCTAGCGCTCGAGTTCGTGAACGCGGGCAAGCCCTACCAGGCGGTGTGGTTCGATCCGGAAATCGACGGACAGTCGGGCGGATATTTTGCCTTTGATGGCAGCAGCCGACGGCGTGCGTTTTTGCGGGTACCACTCGAGTTCACCCGCATCAGTTCCGGATTTGGTATGCGCAAACACCCGGTGCTGAACAGAATGCGCAACCACAAGGGTGTCGATTACGCCGCGCCCCGCGGCACTCCGGTGCACACGACCGGCGATGGCACCATCGAGTTCATCGGCACGCAGCGTGGTTACGGCAAGACGATCATTGTGCGTCACCATGGGCAGTATTCCACGTTGTATGCCCACCTGAACGGGTTTGCCAAAGGGCTGAAGAAAGGGTCCAAGGTAAGCCAGGGACAGCTGATTGGTTATGTTGGGTCGACGGGTATGGCCACCGGGCCGCACCTGCATTACGAGTTCCGAATTGCGGGTAAACAGGTCGACCCCCAGTCCGCTGATATACCCACTGCTCAGGCCCTCAGCGGCGAGGCACTTGCCCGATTCCGCAACCACGTAGCCGCTTATCAAGGACAACTGCGCATGCTGGCCCAGCTGCAGCAGTTGCAGGATGCCGGGGAAATCAGCGGCGAAGCGGTTGCCATGGCGGATGACGGTGCCGAAAACCCGGCCAACTAGGGGCGTGCGTAGAAGTCGGCGCGCACCCCAAGCGCGTGGCAGCTTGTTCGTGGGCTTGATGTCCGGCACTAGCCTGGACGCGGTCGATGCCGTCGTCGCCGATTTCGACGGAAAGGGTGTGGCGATCATGGCTCACGCCAGTCGCCTCATGCCCGCAGGCTTACGCGCCGAGCTCTTGGCTCTGCACGAACCCGGTGTCAACGAATTGCACCGGGCCGCCTTAGCTGCGAACCAGCTGGCCGATCTCTACGCCGAGGTAGTGCGCGACTTACTGCAGCAGGTTGCGCCGGATCAACGCGACAATGTTCGGGCTATTGGTGCACACGGACAAACCGTGCGCCATCAGCCGCGACAGGGTTACACCGTGCAGTTGAACGCACCAGCCCGCCTGGCTGAACGGGTCAAAATCCCGGTGGTAGCCGATTTTCGCTCGCGAGATATAGCTGCCGGCGGACAAGGGGCACCCTTGGTGCCAGCCTTTCACCATGCTGTATTCGCGGGCGGCCAAGCGCGGGTCGTGCTGAATCTGGGCGGGATCGCCAATATCAGCATTCTGCCGCCACGGAGCGCCGGCGCTACAACGTCAACAGCAGGCGACGCATTCGCTGAGCCGGTGACGTCCCCGCAGCAAGCCAGCACGCCGGAGGCGTTGGCATCGTCAACCTCGCCCGGTCCGCTCGGGTTTGATACCGGGCCGGCTAATATGCTGCTCGACCTTTGGTGTGAGCGGCACACTGGCCAGCCCTACGATCACGACGGGCAGTTTGCGCGTCAGGGCCAGCTCAACAACGCTTTGCTCAACTTTCTGCTCGCTAGCGAGCCGTGGTTGGCTGAAGCACCGCCAAAATCCACGGGTCGCGATCTCTTTAATGCTGTCTGGTTGGATCGGCGCCTGCAGCAGTTCTCGACCGCTACTCCATTGTCCCCCGCCGATATTCAGGCAACACTGGTTGCTTTCAGTGCGGAAACCGCTGCTACTGCCATCCGGACGCATGCGCCCGAGGCTGGCGAGGTGTTTCTGTGTGGTGGCGGGGCTCACAATCCCGAATTAGTGCGAGAGATTACCGCCCGCTTACCCGGGGTGCGGGTCGCCACCACCCAGGAGCTTGGCATTCCGCCCCAGCACGTTGAGGCCTTAGCCTTTGCCTGGCTTGCCCGCGCACATGTTCACGGGGTGGCGGGCAATGTACCGGCCGTTACTGGCGCCGCTGGCTTTCGCATTCTTGGCGCCTACTACCCCGCATAAAGCACGGCGGCGCGGTGACGGGCACCGATGGTGTCGGGTTGCTAGGCCAGGGCGGCGTGGCGGCTGCGGGCGTATTCATTGCGCAGACAGTAAATCATGTATTCCGCGGCCGCCGTTACAGGCACATCTCGGCGGGTAATAATACTTTTTTGCACCAACGGAAAAACCAGGTCGGGCACGATGGGGGTAACGCTGTTCCTAACCCAATCAATGTCGAGCATGGTTTCAGGCAGCACAGTGATCACATCGGTGTTGGCCACCATGCCGATTTCCGTGATGAACGAGTGGCAGTGAATGATTCGGGTCGGCGGCGCCAAGCCTTCCCGCACAAAGGCGTCTAGTAGGACGTGGCTATAACCCTCGCGAGTGTTATTCAAAATCCATTCTTCGTCCGCCAGATCTGCAAGGCGAGTGGCCCGTTCACGGCGATGTCCGGGACGCGCGACCACTTGCAGTCGCGACGCATACAAGGGCTGTGAGACGAATTCCTCGCTCAGGCGTTCGGGAGTTGCCGTGCCAACCGCGAAGTCGAGTGTGCCATTGCGCAGCTTTTGGAGCGCCTCCGAAAGCACGCCTTCGAAGCACGTAAGACGCACATGGGGGAATTTCTCGCGAAAGGCTTCGAATGCAGCAGGTAATATCGTTAAGGACTCGATGGGCGAAACGCTAATCGTCAGGTTGCCTCCACCGAGGCCTCGCATCTGGCTAATGTCTTCGCGCGCCCGTTCAGTTTCGCGCATGATAACGCGGGCCCGGGCGCACAACGCGTTGCCGTATTCGGTGAGCGTGGTTCCGCGTGAGGTGCGCTCCAGGAGGGGCACCCCGAAATCCTCTTCAAGTTCGCGTAACGCCTTGGTGACGGCGGCTTGAGACAGAAACAAGGCGCGTGCCGCCCCGCGTATGCCCCCGTTATCGGCGACAGCTACCAGTGCACGCAATTGATTGGGTTTCATATTGCAGTCAACGGGGTATGTCTGTACACATAAGAGGAAAAATCGCCTCCTTCAGTCACATGATAACTAATAGTTTTCACCCATAACAAAAAATACGCTGTTCGAAGTATCTATTAGCCCCTATACTTTTTGGCTTTTGGAGCGGACCGTACGCGCTCTTTATTGCGTCGCCCGACAAATCGACACCCAAGGGCAGCGTCGCTTGCCCGGTGCAATCTTTGCACGATCCGCGCTTCAACAACGTTAGGTGTTCGCGCGTTACCTGGATGTGGCGTGAACGTAGTTTCAGGCCAAGGCCGTCCGCACTTGGCTGATTGCTGCTCGCGCCCGGATCCCGCCGGCGGAACCGTGAAGGTGGGGTGTAACAGCTTTCTCTAGTACGGGTCGAGAATCGTCACTGCCGGGCGAACGGTATCGTGTTTGGCAAGGCATGTGAGGCGGTCGTGTACTTTGCCCGACACGTATGCGCCCTCGCATCCCGCACCCTTCAAGGAAGAACGCATGGTGAAGAAAACAGGTGGTCAAATCCTCGCGGATGCGCTTGTGCGCGAACAGGTAGATACCGTGTTCGCGATTCCGGGCATCCAGCTCGACTGGGCCATGGAGGCCTTGCGTGAGCAGGCCGAGCGCATTCGGCTGTTCGTGCCGCGACATGAGCAGACGACAACCTATATGGCCGATGGCTATGCGCGTGTTACCGGCCGCCCTGGGGTTGCCATGGTGGTGCCCGGGCCGGGGGTTTTGAACGCCACTGCAGGCATGGCCACCGCTTACGCGACCAATTCTCAAGTTGTGCTTATCAGCGGCCAGATCCACTTGGAAGGTATTGGTGCGGGCTACGGCATGCTGCATGAGATCAAAGATCAAACGACTTTGCTCGGCTGCTTGACCAAGTGGAATCGCAATGTCGAACGCATCGACGATATCTCGGCGGCTGTACAGCAAGCATTCCAGCAGGTAGGTTCGGGCCGACCGCGACCCGTGGCGTTGGAAATCTCGCACACCTTGCTTGAATCGTCGCTTCAGGTGTCCGATAGCGACGTGGCCCCTGCCAACCGGGGAGATGCTGGCACGGCCAGCGACCTGGACCTCGACGTAGCCGGATTGGAGCAAGTTGCAGCGCTCATCAACCAAGCCCGTTTCCCCGTTCTGTACGTCGGTGGTGGGGTGTTGGCTGCCGATGCCAGCGCTGCCCTCAAGGCGTTGGCCGAGCGGGCCGGAATACCTGTCGTGATGAGCGACAACGGGCGCGGCGCGCTCTCCGACCGGCACCCGCTCGCATTCAATACATTGGCGGGCCGAGCTTTGTTCCAGCATGCGGATGTCGTGGTAGTGATCGGTAGCCGATTCATGGATGCGATGACCCCAACCTGCTCGTGGACGGTACCGGGGCCGCAGTTTGCGTTTATTAACGTAGATAAGGCTGATCTGGGTGGACCTCGACAGAGTGTGGTCGACGTATGCGCCGACGCGCGGATCGCCCTGCAGTGGTTGGCAGAGCGTGTTGCCACGCGCACGGTGCTGGCCGAGCCGGATGCCGGCAAGGTCAAAGACTGGGCGCAACAGCAGATCGACCAGGTCAGCCCGCAAATTGACTATCTACGAGCCATTCGTACGGCTCTTCCAGATGACGGGGTGCTCGTCAACGAGCTTACCCAGGTGGGATATCTGGCGCGTATTGCATTCCCTGTGTACGGCCCCCGTACTTATATTGGTCCGGGTTATCAAGGAACGCTGGGATATGGATTCGCCACCGCGCTGGGCGCGGCCGTTGGCGCCGGTGGGGCACGGGTAGTATCGCTCACAGGCGATGGCGGTTTTGGCTGGAACCTGCAGGAACTTGCGACCGCCCGTAAATATAACCTGCCGGTTACCGTTATCGTCTTCAACGACGGTTACTACGGAAATGTCCGTGCAATTCAGAAGCGCGTCTTCGGCGCCAACGTGGCAGTTGATCTCGAAAACCCAGACTTCATGACGCTAGCCAAGGCATTCCGTGTGCCAGGCGTGGTTGCCCGTACTCCTGAAGAGGTGGGCGCAGCGGTGCGGGATTCACTCAGCGAGCAGGGCCCAGTTCTGATCGAAGTGCCGGTTGGCGACATGCCCAGCCCATGGCCGCTTTTGCGTTTGCAGCCCATGGCGGGAACGGAAGCCAGTGCACCCCCCAGTCCGCTCGCAAATAAGTCGTAAGGTTTCAAGCATGGTTGTCTATCCCGACTTTTATGTCGATGGTGGCTGGCAGGCCGCTACCGGAACTTCGAGTTTGACAATTACCAACCCCTACACGGAAGAGGTCATCGCCGAAGTTGTTGAATGCTCGCCGGCCGATGTGGACGCGGCAGTCGCTTCCGCGACGCGGGCCTTTGCGCGCTGGTCGGCTGCGCCGCTCGCGGATCGCCGGGCCGCGCTGGAACGCCTGCAAGCCGCTCTGGCGGCTCGCACCGAGCAGTTTGTTGACGTGCTCGCCCGAGAGGTGGGAGTGCCCGTAGCAATTGGGCGCGCAATGCAAGTGCCCATGCCGTTGCGAAATATTGCTGTGGCTACCGAGAGTCTGGACAGCATTGCTTGGACGGAAACCGTCGGTAATTCACACATACATAAGGTACCCGTCGGCGTGGTTGCGGCCATAACGCCATGGAATTTTCCGCTCCATCAGATTGTTGCCAAAATTGTTGGTACGATCGGTGCGGGCTGCACCGCGGTACTTAAGCCCAGCGAGTTTGCTCCCGGGGTGGCCCGCCTGTTTATGGAAGCCGTACACGAAGCGGACATTCCAGCGGGTGTGGTCAATATGGTATGGGGTGGGGGTCAGGTGGGTGAACATATAAGCGCCCATCCCGGTATTGATATGATCAGCTTTACCGGGTCTGAAAATGTAGCTCGCCATATCATGCGCGCGGCCGCTCCGACATTGAAGCAATTGGCACTCGAACTCGGTGGCAAGTCGGCGGCCGTTTTGCTGCCCGATGCAGATCTTAACGTCGCGCTACCGGCGGTGTTTCGCAGTTGTATGATCAATTCCGGGCAAACCTGCGTGGCTCAATCACGGCTTATTGTGCCCGCGTCACTCTTGCCGCAGGTCGAGGAACAATTGATTGGGCTCGCCCAAAAGCCTGAGTGGCGTTGTGGTGATCCGCTGGCTGAAACAACTCACTTTGGGCCCTTGGCGAACCAGACGCAGTTCGACCGCGTCAATCGCGCCATCGCTGCGGCCCAGGCAGAGGGTGCGCGGCTATTGTGTGGTGGTCAGGGTCGGCCCTGCGGCATTGAGAAGGGCTGGTTTGTACCTCCGACGGTGTTTACTCAGGTGCGGGCCAGCATGGCCATTGCCCAGCGCGAAGTGTTCGGACCCGTCCTCTCGGTGCTTACTTACGGCACAGAACAGGAAGCCGTGGCCCTTGCAAATGCAACGCCCTATGGCCTTTCTGGAGCGGTCTGGAGTGCCGATGCCGACGCGGCAGCTCGGGTTGCACGGCAGATGCGTACTGGTCAGGTCAGCATCAATGGTGGCCCACAAAACTTTGCTGCCCCTTTTGGTGGCTTCGGCCTATCCGGCTACGGTCGCGAAAACGGACGCTTCAGCATTGAAGGGTTCTTAACCTACCAATCGCTGCAAGTGTAAAGCCGTTCAATCAATAGATGAGGTGCAGAGCGCTACCCTGAGCGCTCGGTGCCCGCTGTCGGTTTTCATCCTGAACCGGTTTTGTTCGTAAGGTGACGCTGCGCCGTCATCGAGCATGGTGATGACACTTAATGTTGTCAAACTTGGAGAGTAGTAGATGTTCAAAGCTTTGCTGCATGGCATTCTCGCTGTATTTATGCTTCACGCCACGTCGGTTCAGGCGCAGGCGGAGGATTATCCCCAGAGCACGATTCGGCTGATCGTGCCGTTCACCACGGGCGGCGTGTTGGATACTTTGGCCCGCACGATGGCCCATGAGCTCGAAAAAGAGTTCGGCCAAAGCGTCGTCGTTGAAAACCGCACCGGAGCGAGCGGCAATATTGGAACAGAGGCCTTGGCGCGCTCCAAGCCCGACGGCTACACGCTGGGTATGGGCACCATTGCCACTCACGGTATCAACCCCGCTCTGTACGGCGATCAGTTGCCCTATGACGCGGTGAATGATTTCATTCCGCTGGCCTGGCTCGCCGAACAAATGAACGTCGTGGTCGTCACGAACGACTTGCCCGTTAATAACATTCAGGAGCTTGTCGAATACGGTCGTAAGAATCCTGGCGCGTTGGCTTACGGTTCGGCCGGTAATGGCAGCTCGCAACATTTGTCTGGACAATTGTTCAAGGTGAAAACGGGTATCGACCTGCTGCACGTGCCGTATCGTGGCAGCGTACCCGCGCTGACCGACCTGGTCGCTGGCAACATCCAATTGATGTTTGTTGATATTCCGGCCGCGTTGCCTTTCATTCAGTCGGGTAAAGTGCGTCCGATCGCAGTAACCGGCGAAACCCGTAGCCCCGTGTTTCCTGATCTTCCCACGGTCATGGAGCAAGGTGTCGACGAGTTCAACGTGCGGGCATGGTTTGGTGTGTTTGCACCGGCTGGTACGCCCGATGAAATTACACAAAAGCTTACGGATACCATCCTCGAGTTGATGAAAAAGCCTGAAGTTCAGAACCGCCTGGCCGGTCTGGGTATCGATCCGAAAACCGAAGGTCAAGAGGTTTTTGCTCAGTTCATCAAAGACGAGCTTGCACGTTGGGATGAGATCGTGCGTGAGTCGGGCGCGAGCCTGTAAGCTCACGCTGTAAGTGCGTGTGGCGGCATGCTCGTCCGTGGGCACCAAGCCAAACAGGCCGCCACCGCGACCGGGGCGGGAAGCGTTGTCAATGCGTTGTAAGCGTGTGCCTGTAAACTTCGTTTTCTTGCATGCTCTACAACCGCCCCGGCGAATCAGACATGCGGCGTCGAAGCCGGGCGGCATCGACGCTCACAGGAGAAGCACGTGAAAAGGCTAGATGGAAAGTCGGTGTTGATTACCGGTGGTTCAATCGGTATTGGTAAAGCCATGGCCGCCCTGTTTTGCCATGAGGGAGCACACGTCGTCATCGGAGATATTGATACGGCCCGCGGAGAGGCGGCGGCACAAGAAATCCGCGCGCAGGGTGGCGCTATTCAGTTCGTCGCGATGGACGTCACCGACGAAGCGTCGGTGAAGGCTGCGGTTGACTTCTCGGTACAGAGTGCGGGCAAGCTCGAGGTGCTTGTTAACAATGCCGGGGGGTCCACGCTCAACGATCGATCGGTCGTCGAGATGGATCTGGAAGAGTTTTGGCGCGCGATCAAGGTTGATCTTTACGGCACCGTGCTAACCTGCCGCCATGCCATTCCCCGCATGATCGACGCAGGGGGCGGCGCAATCGTAAACATGGGGTCGATTGCTGCGCTTCGCGGCTTGAAAGGTCGAGACGCATACACTGCCGCCAAAGGCGGAGTCACTGCGTTGTCGCGTTCCATTGCGGTCGAGTTTGCCGACCAAAAAATACGCTGCAATGTCATTGCTCCCGGGGCGGTGCGCACTGAGCGCATGGAGCACTTCATTCAGAATGATCCGCGCGTGGCACAGGCTGTGTCCAAACATTTGCTCGGCTTACCTGATCCCGACGAAATCGCTCAAATGGCGCTATTTTTGGCCAGCGATGAGTCAAGGCATGTCACGGGTGCGATTTTCCAGATCGACGGTGGTCGCAGTGCAGTGGCGTAGCGTATCCATGACGCGTCGGCGCAATGCTTGTTTGAACAGGTGGTAATGCGGTCGGTTCACTATCCCGCGGCTAGCTCTCGCATTGCGGGATAGGAATAGTGCTCGACAAGAATGGATAGCAGGAGAAACCCGCAACATAGGGCAGTTGCGGGCTCGACGTTCTAGTCGATCGTGATGCCAGCTTCTTGTATGACTTTCGCCCAGAGTTTACGGTCTTCCTGCATCATACGGTTGAACTCTTCCACGGTGCTGGCTTCCGGTTGAATGCCTTGCTCGGCCAAAGTTTTCTGAACGTACGGCAGCTGCAGGATGCGGTTGACTTCGGCGTTGAGCTTCTCAAGAATCTCGGGGGGCGTGCCGCCGGGTGCAATCAAGCCAATCCAGATGAATATGTCGCCCTCGAAGCCCGGAACTTTCTCTGCAATCGTGGGTACATCGGGCAGATAATCCAGACGTTTTGAGCTGGTCACGCCCAACGCTTTGAGTTTTCCACTTTGCACCATAGGCAGTGAAGAATTCACTGGCCCGAACATGATATCGACCGTGCCTGATGTGACGTCCACCAAAGCAGGTGCAGAACCCTTATAAGGTACATTCGTCATTTCGGTTCCGGTTAACGACTGAAAGACTTCCGCGGCCATATGTTGCGGGCTCCCAGCGCCGGCCGAGGCATAAGTCATGTGTCCGGGCTTCGATTTTGCCTGCTCGATAACGTCTTCGATCGAGTTCAGTTTAGATCCGCTGTGCGCAACGAGAATCATCGGTAGTCTGGCCAGCAGACTGATGCCAGTGATATCGGTTTCGGCATTAAAGGGCAGGTTTTTGTAAAGAACAGGGTTCACCGCGACGGTTTGGTTGGGTGCAATGCCCAGGGTGTAGCCATCAGGCGCCGACTTCGCGATGTGGTCGGTCCCGATATTGCCCGCTGCCCCCGGTTTGTTTTCCACGATGACAGGAACGCCGAATGTCTGCGACATTTCGTTCGCCAAGACCCGCGCCAAGACGTCGTTCGAGCCACCGGGAGCCAAGGGCACCACGATGCGTATCGTTTTCTCGGGGTAATTACTGGTCGCGAGGGATGGCATCGCTACCGCCGTCGCCACCATCGCGGCAAGTGCTAGGGCAAGCCTTTTCATCGGTATGTCTCCTTCCGTGAGTTTCCCGGTTAGGTACAGGAAGTTAGGTACAGGTTGTTTCTTGGTTGGATTGGCGCAAGCTATTTGCTTGCACACGGGGGTCGGCCTCGCCCAACAACTTGTAGATTTGCCTGGTAAGGGGCTTGGCCTTGAACTAGAGTGCCGCATTGCCTTGCACCGCAGTCGCTGAAGCTGAAACCCGAATCATCGAGTAGCGCTTTGAATAGGGCAACGCAAAGCCGTCGTACTACTTATAGCCAGGGCCAAAAGCCGGAGCCGGGCCAATCCAGTCGTTGTCGTTCCAGCCGGTTGACTGTGCACTTATCGTACACACCCAAAATGTGTGAATCAACGTTGAATGACTATTCAATGTGAGTACACGATTTGGAATATTCCGAACGATTCACAGGGCAATATGAACTCCGCGAAGCTTATTGTTAGTGAATCCTGCGGTTTTCCAATGGGCGCTGGACGGCGTAGAAACGCCGCGCCGTTGCTCGATGTTGCTTCAGGGCTGTTCCTTCAATCGGAGAAGGCGGGCAGGAAGCGGGTCGAAGCGCGCGAGTTGACTTAAGAGCCGCGACTAACCACCCGGGAGTGCAGGTTAATCAGCGCGTCGGTCTCAAACGGGTGCTTTGATGACTTGTGGTTCCATGTAGCTCTTTAAACCAAGTACCGAGTACTCGCGTCCCACCCCAGATTGCTTGGCACCTCCGAATGGAGCAAACATGTCGGTGCCAAGGTGGTGGTTGACCCAAACCGTACCGGCCTCCAGTCGCGACGCAATTTGCTTGGCGCGGTGGGGGTCGGAAGACCACACCGAGCCTCCCAGCCCAAAGTGCGTGCGATTTGCACGTTCGACTGCCTCATCGATATCTCGGTAAGAGAGCACTGGCAATATGGGACCAAAGGGCTCTTCGTCAACGATACGCATGCCTTCCGATGCGCCCGCTACGATGGTGGGTTGAATAAAGTAGCCGCCGTGGTCGGCAACTTCTCCGCCAGCCAGAATACGCACGCCGGGTTGCTGACGGGTGTCCTCTAGAATCGAGCGGACAATCTCAAATTGCATCTTGTTTTGTACCGGCCCAAGCATGGTATCCGGGTCCAGGCCATTCCCAACCTTTACTGTTTGAGCACGCTCGGCTAACGCCTGGCACATTGCCTCGTAGATGCTTTCGTGTACATATAGCCGCTTGATCGCCATACAGATTTGACCACTATTATGAAACGCGGCCCAGAAGAGGCGATCGGCGATTTCTTCGGGGTTAACATCATCCAACACAATGGCTGCGTCGTTACCGCCAAGTTCCAGGGTGACTCGCTTCAAGGTGGCCGCAGCAGTGGCTGAGACCTTCTTGCCAGTGGCGACCGAGCCCGTAAACGAGATCTTGGCGATGCCCGGGTGCTCGCAAATCCATTGGCCAAGGTCATTGCCGCCCGCAAGAATGTTGAGTACGCCCGGGGGCAAGATAGCTCGGCTGATGCGGCCGATCTCCAAGGTGGTTAAAGGCGTGTACGGAGATGGTTTTAAAACGACCGTATTGCCTGTGTACAGTGCCTGTGTGATTTTCGGTGCTGCCAGCACGATGGGCACGTTCCACGGCGTAATGGCGCCCATCACACCCAGCGGTCGATAGTGCAATTCGGTGCGGCCTGTGGCGTCCTCGTGCAACAGTTCGGGCTCTATTGAAATGCTAGACAGCAGATCCATAGCCCGGGTGGCGCGATCGATTTCGTCGAGGGCCTTCGCCCAGGGTTTGCCCTGTTCCAGGGTTAGCAACTTGGCCAGTGAGGCGCGCTCCTCTCGTATTGCTTGTGCATACGCCAGGATGAAATCGCGCCGCTCCTGCGGGCTGTGCCGGGCCCACTTGGTTTGCGCTTGGCGTGCGGCTGATACCGCCAGATCCAATTCTTCTTTGCTAGCGTCGGGGCTGTAGGCAAATACTTCACCCGTCGCCGGGTTCACGACACCGAAGGATTTTTCCGAAGCGATACTGTGGCCGTTAATGGTTTGCGTGAAACTCGCTGGGATGTTTTCTGTAGGGATAGGCTCGGTGGCAACTTGAGGAAAGGTGACGGCATTCATGGTCGGTACCGGTGATTAAAGATGACGGCCTTCACTCATATAGGTGCAGCGCCCGTCGTTCAGGTAAGGGGGCGGTCGCTATGGCCCCTCATGTGGAGACGTTTCATTGATGGGTCGCGTGGTCGCGTCTTACCCCTTTCGCGGCGTGTTTCTGATACACAATCATGGAAGACGAAAGCCGGTTTGCTGCTTTGCGCAAAGCCGGCAGGGTACGTTGGATGAAGGCGACAGAGTCAATGTGGGTGCGACGAACACTCACGGTTAAGGCTGCGATCACTCGTGCATTCTTGTCATAGACGGGCACCGCCAGTCCACTGATGTGCTCAGCGACTTCCCCCGACACCCAGGCATATCCCAAGCGTCGAACTTGCTCAAGGTGAGCACGTAGATCGTCTGCATGAACCAGAGTTTTGTCGGTGTAAGGAATGCGAGTTGTGGTCTCCAGGTAATGGTCGAGTTCTCTATCGGAAAGTGCTGCTAGTAGAAGACGCCCCATGGACGTGCAGTAGGCCGGAAGGCGGGA
>CAZMVM010000059.1:0-4033 GCA_964569785.1 uncultured Pigmentiphaga sp.
CGGACGTTAAATTCAACGCCGTTGCCGCCTCCCATTGTCCCTGTGGCACGCCTTCTATTCCGGCTCGATACACCTCGGAACAATAGGCCGCGTAATGTATACCCAGGGCAAGCACCCCCGTCACCAATGGCGAAAGCTTTAATCCCAACCCAGGTAGCAAGTAAAACAGGAAGTACAGCTGTACCAACAAAGGGGTGCTGCGTACAAACTCAATGAAAAGTGCCACGGGCCACGAAACCAACCTTACCGATGCCCGCCGACCGAGGGCAAGGATAAGACCTAACACCATGGCCAACGCCATCCCCAGCACAGTAGCCTGAATCGTGACGATAAGACCGCGGCCCAAGAGCGGCAGAATTTGCCATGCATAATGCCAATCGAACATCGGTTCTTCTACCTCTGCTTAGGCTTTGTGCTGGCTAAATGCTGATCAGTCATATGCTGCCTCCGCGTTTGCGCAGCACACGTCGCTCCAGCCCTCGTACAACGGCCGTAATTCCCAATGCAACGACGAAATACATCACCAACACCAGGCTGAAGATCTCCACGGTGCGCAGTGTTTCAGCCCGCAGCAGCTGTGCTCTGAAAGTGAGGTCGGCGATTGTGATCAAGGACACCAGGGCCGTGTTCTTCAGCAGCTCGATCAACAGATTCCCCGCCGGCGGCAGCATCGCCAGCAGCGCCTGGGGCAAAATAATGCGCCGTAACGCATGCGCCGGGGTAAAGTTCAACGCCAACGCCGCTTCACGTTGGCTGCGGGGAACGTCCTGTACCGCGCCGCGCACTACTTCGGCACCGTAAGCTCCGGCATTCAATCCCAACACCCAAACGGCAGCCGTCATTGCACTTACGGTGAGCCCAAGCATGGGCAATACGTAGTACGCCCAGAATAATTGGACCAAAGCCGATGTGCCCCGAAAAGTCTCGACATATATCGCTGCAGGCCACGAAAGCCACTTCCACGGCGCGAGTCGTCCAAGGCCTGCGAGTAAGGCCAAAGGGATGCCGACCAGGACGGCTCCGACCATGACGCGCAGGGTGACTAATAGCCCCTCGAACAGGAACGGAAGCAAATCCATGAGTATGCTCACTCCCTTAACGCCTAATCACTGCGATGGTCGGCTTAGGAATTGTGGTTGAGCAGGCGCATAAGCCGTGGCCCGACGGGGAAGCGCCCAGGGCTTGATGCGTAGTGACTCCTGCAGCACGACGCCGCGTGAGACGCTTGAACACTAGGACGCGCACAGCGCTTCAGCGGTAACTGCGCCAGGCAGCTCGTTCTCGGTAAAGCCGAAAGGTTTGACGGCGGCCAAATGCTCTTCGGAGCCGATGTAGTTTTTCAGTGCATTGTTGAAGGCCTCAAGTAGCTGTACGTCGTCTTGGCGGAACGCAAAGGCGCCATACCCACGCACACTTTCCCCGTCAATCTCCGGATCAGTAAATGGTTGGGCACGTTCCACCCCTTGAGCACCTTTAGCTAACAAATCGTTTACCGTCAGCGCTGTCGCCGCATAGGCATCAACTCGACCCGCCTGCACGCCCGCTAAAGCACTCGCAGCATCCGGAAAGATCACGATGCGATCCTGAGGCACACCGCTTTGCGTTGCGTACTCGCTTTCAATGGCGCCGACGACCACGCCCAGGGTAGCGTCAGCGGCCTTTGCTACATCTTCAAAGCTATGGAGCCCTTTGGGATTTCCTTCAGCGACGATAAAAGCTGACCCAATGCTGTACGTAGGATTAGAAAACGACACTTGCTTGCAACGCTCGGGCGTAATGTACATGCCCGCAGCAATGGCATCGAACCGTCCAGCCTGCAGACCTGGTATGAGCGAACCGAACTCCGTTAGGACGCCTTCTACATGTTCTATTCCGAGCTCGCTCATGACATGCCGCAGCACTGCGGGTGCCTCGCCCGACAACTGACCGCTTGCACTATCCATGAATGCCAAGGGCGCCTCGTTCGCGTATCCCACCCGGATCGTACCGCTCTCCTGTATTCGCGCTAGCGTGGCTTGCGGCGTACTGCTACCCGAACTTGTGCGTGGCGGGTCGGTCTCGGACGAATCGGAGCACCCCGCCAGCACGACAATCGATGCCAAGCCGACGGTTGCCGCTGCTTTGCGCATGCGGATGAACGCCATGTGAACTCCTATCTATAGTAATGATACGGAATGCAAATGATTTCAATAAGAACGAATCATACCGCAGGGCTCTCCTACCTGTGCAGTTTGTTTTAGCCGTGCCACAATACGAGCTATGATCAGCGCTGTTCTTATCACGGGCACCTCCGGCTCCGGCAAGTCGGTTGCCCTCCGCATGCTTGAAGATGCGGGTTATCTTTGTGTCGATAACCTTCCCGTACGCTTTTTGCATGATTTCATCGTCAACTCCAAGAAAGACGGGATCAAGCGAGTGGCGGTAGCCATCGATGCTCGCAGTCCCAACGACATTGCGCAGTTGCCCGATGCGCTGCAAGCGGTACGGGCCCTGGGTGTACCCATGCGAGTCGTCTTTTTGGATGCGAACACAACCACCTTGGTACAGCGCTACTCAGAGTCACGGCGACGGCACCCTTTAACCGACCGCATTGCAACCGACACCGGACAGCCTCCGTCCTTGCATGAATGCATCGCGACCGAACGCGAGCTTTTAGGGCAGCTGAGGGATCAAGAACACGTCATTGACACCTCCGGCATTACCCCGGGCCAGCTCCGCGCCTGGATCCGTGAACTCGTGCAGATAGATCCACTGCCCATTGTGCTTACGTTCGAATCATTCGCATTCAAAAGCGGCGCTCCCATTGGGGCTGACCTAGTTTTCGATGCGCGTTGCCTGCCGAATCCTCACTACGATCCGGCGCTACGCCCTTACACGGGGCGCGATCCGAGCGTGGCCGCGTGGCTCGAAAGCAATCCACTCGTGGGGTCTATGGTCGACGACATCACCCAATTCCTGCGAAAGTGGCTTCCGCACTACGCGCAAGATACCCGTGCCTATCTCACTGTCGCTATTGGCTGCACGGGGGGACAGCATCGCTCTGTCTATATTGTTGAAGAACTTGCCCGTCGCTTTAGCGATCACGGCCAGGTTCTGGTACGTCACCGCGCTCAGCCCGGCCCCGACTTTGTCCCGTCCGTGCCGTAGTTGCCTATGTCGATGGCCGGTTCCAACACCCTATCGCTTCGCAACCACAAGCAGTTATTTCGTCTCGCGCCCTACGGTATTCTGGTATTCGCCCTCTTCCTAACGGCGTGTGGCACCCGTCACCCTTCGTCACGCGGCACCGCAGTTGACGGCATGGTGGACGGAACGGTTTATGGCGTGGGCGGTGGCGACTATCGTCGGGACGGCCCCCACGCCAACCCACCTGCCAATCTGGATGCGATACCCGATGCGGTTCCCCGCATCGAGCCCCTTGCTCGTGGACCCAACCGTCCGTACGTGGTGATGGGCAAACGTTATGTTCCGGATGTTTCCGGGCGGCCTTATCGTGCTCGCGGCATTGCGTCTTGGTATGGTCGACAGTTCCACGGGAGACCCACGTCGAACGGTGAAATCTACAATATGTACGCCATGACGGCCGCCCACCCCACCTTGCCCATACCCAGCTATGCCCGTGTCACCAATCCCCGTAATGGGCGCAGCGTCATTGTCCGTATCAACGACCGGGGGCCCTTCATCGCAGGGCGCATCATCGACCTCTCCTATGTAGCAGCGTACAAACTGGGCACGCTACAACACGGCACGGGTGAAGTCATTGTGGAACGCATCATGCCAGAGGAAATCCGTAGGGGGGTTCCTGCGCCTGATCCGGTGATGTTGGCCTCGACACCTGCCGCTCCCGCACCGTCTGAGCCCCCAAAAGATACCGACCAACTCGAGGCGCTCGTCGCGCGCGCCAACACCTTGGCGGTTGCCACTGCCCCCCCCTCAAGTGCTGCGCCAGCAACGTCCGGAAGTCAGGATAATGCAGCGACAAGTAGCGTCGAGTCCGAAGAAAGAGTCACGAGTCCGGCCTGGGTTAACATGG
>CAZMVM010000059.1:4043-18318 GCA_964569785.1 uncultured Pigmentiphaga sp.
CGGCGTGCAAACCCAAACCCCGTCCACCCACTCGATCGAACAGGCACCCGAGTCCAGTGGCACTTACACCACACGCGATGACGATGTGATCGCGCGCTTCGCAAATGTGCACGCACCCTTGTCGGCACAGTATCGGGCGACTTCGTCATCCGCACATCGCGCCTCGCCGGCAACAAACACCCCTACCCTAGCTGCGCTACCAAGCACGCCGGAAAACCCCAGCGCTCCGACTACTGCTACGCGTCTCGACAACGATCTCCCAATGCAGGCGCCGCCCCAGCCCATGGCCCACTTACGCTCAGCCGATCGCATCAACGCATCGCTGACGCGCGCAGCTCCCCCGGCCCCCCCAATGGAGTCTGCCGGGGTGCGCGCGGCCTCGCCACCGTCGGAGACTGCTGCGGTTGCCACTGAAGCGGCTCATCCGGCCGCCTCATTCCAGGCATCGTCTCCGATGTCCTTGGCGAGCTCGGCTCCAGTGTTCTTGCAGCTTGGTGCCTTTGGCCAGTTTGCTAACGCCCACGCTTTGGCTGAACGTTTGCGACAGCAGCTGGTGGACGCGGGCACGCCGTCGGTGGTTAACCGCGGCGATAGTCTTTACCGAGTGCAGTTGGGGCCGTTCAACGACCCCGAAGTAGCGGTAACGATGGTCGAGGCCATCTATCTCCAGACCGGTATTCGGCCTCACATCGTGCGCCCGTCGAACCCTTGAATTTCTAGACTTCGCGCAGACTGCGGATGGGGGGCACTTTAACAATGCCGCGCAGGCCCGCGTACCCCCCCAACCAGGCGGCAAGTACGCTTGTGCCCACGCCCGCGACCCATACCCAGGCGCCAATCGAGAGCGAGAAGTCGAACACAAACCGAGCAAGCGCCCAAGCCACCGCCATTGACGCCATGGTTGCGAATGTACCGGACAAAGCACCAATGAGCCCCAGTTCAAGCCATTGCGATCGCTCAAGTTGTTGGCGTGTGGCCCCCAGTGCGCGTAGCAACGCCGCCTCGCGCAGACGCTCGTCACGGGTTGCCGCGAGAGCCGCATAAAGCACCAATACACCTGCGATTAATGTAAATACAAAAAGCCCTTGTATCGCAATAACGACCTGATCGAGTACGCGTTGAACTTGCCGGACAATGCTGCTAATGTCGAACACCGACAGGTTGGGATATTGCGCCACTAATTGCGGCAGCGGATCTGCGCCATCGTCGGCGATGTGAAATGATGTCAACCAGGTTGCGGGTGCCCGCTGTAATGCCTCGGGAGACATCACCACAAAGAAGTTGACCGACATCGAATCCCAATTGGGCTGCCGCAGATTACTAACTTGTACGTCCACGCGCTCACCCGCCACTTCCCAAGTTAGCACATCGCCAACCGAGACACCGAGGGCTGTGGCAAGCTCAACATCCAGCGAAACCGCAAGCTCACCCGGCTCGAACCACCGACCCTGCAGTATCCGGTTATTAGGGGGCAATTGCGCCGCGTAAGACAGGTTGGATTCGCGATCAATGAAGCGGCGTGCGCGTCGGTTCTCGTACATGCTGGAATCGAGCTCGGCTCCGTTAACTGCTACCAGCCTTCCACGTACGATGGGGTATAACGTTGCATTGATGTCCGCCGTAGCCAAGTGCTGTTGAACAGCCTCGTATTGATCGGCCTGAATATTGATCAAAAACCGATTCGGCGCATCGGGCGGTGCAGCGAGGCGCCACCCCTCGATAAGGTCGGTACGAATAATGGTCAGCAGCAGCAGCGCCATGATACCGATGGCCAATGCACATACTTGCACGACCGTTGCAGACCTGCGGCGCACCAAGCCTGCCAAGGCGAACCGCCACGCGACCGAGCGCAATGTGTTGTTGCGTAGGCGCGCAAGGGCAGCTAATGCAATCCAGGCAAGCGCTGCAAATACCGCAAATGCCAGCAAGAAGCCGGCTGCCGCGGTAATCCCCATGCGCAGGTCACTGGCCATCCATACCAGCAAGCCGACGAACCCCAGCAGCCCCACCCCATCGCCCAGCATGGCGCGCGTCGCCGGAATATCGGGGTCGTGACGCAGGACGCGCACGGGCGATACTAACCGTAAAGGTGCCAAGGCAGGAAGTACAAAGCCCAAAAGTAGCCAGCCGCCTACGACTACGGCCTGGAATGCTGGTAGCCATGAAGCCGTGGGCAACTCCAACCCCAAGTATCCAGACAACACCTTGAGCAATAGCAGGTGTCCCAAAAACCCCACGCCCAACCCACCCACCGCACCGACCAGGGCGACGAGCACGAATTCTGCCACCAGGGTCCGTGTGATGAAACGCTGCGTCGCCCCCAAACAGCGCATCACGGCAACCGAACTCAAATGCCGCACCATGTATCGACGCGCCGACAACGCAATGGCGCCTGCGGCGATCAGCACGGCCAACATGGCTACTAGGGATAGAAACTGCTGGGCACGGTCCAGCGTTCTTCGCATTTCCGGTCGCCCAGTTTCCAGTGTTTGTAGTCTTTGCCCGGGCGATTTATGAGTCAGTACCCATTGTTCGTATGCCCTGACCGCGTCATAGGCGCCCGCGGCGAGGAGGTGGTACGAGACACGACTGCCGTCCGTTATCAGGCCTGTCGCTTCAAGATCGTCATGATGCATCATGACGCGGGGCGCGAGATTCACGAAATTGGTACCCCTGTCGGTCTCCACAGTGATCACGTTGTCAACCACGAACTCCGCATCACCCAGCGAGATCCGGTCGCCCACAGTCACGCCCAACTCCGGCAATAAGCGCGGATCCAGCCAGACCTCGCCCCGCGACGGCACGCCCGTCGCCAGGTAATCACCGTCGACACCCACTTCCGCTTCTGGGGTGGGGGGATATCGAAGGTAGACAGCACCGCGCAACGGATAGCCTTCCGAGACGGCTTTCACGGATGCAAGCTGCGTAAGGATTTGCTCACCCCGCTCCGCAACCACCATCGACGGAAACTGAACAACGTCGGCCATTTGTAGATGGAGTTCCGTGGCTACGTCTCGCGTCGCTTGCGACACCGGGCCATCGGATACCAGCACCAGGTCTGCCCCCAATAGCTGAGCCCCGTCTCGCTCCAGAGCGAGTCGCATACGATCCGCCAACAGGCCGACACTAGAAATGGCACCGACCGCCACAATGAGAGCGGCCAGCATAAGATTCAGCTCGCCCGTTCGCCAGTCGCGCAGTGTCATGCGCCACGTCTGCTGTAGCCAAGGCACGCTACGTCTCCAGAAACAACAACGCCTGCACGTCATGTTACGGCAGGCGTGTTTTAAGGTTCACCCAACCTCTGAAGGGCGAGGTCGTGTGGGCCGAATCAAAAGCGGGGCCCGAACCGGTTGTGCAACCCGGCGAATTCTTAGTTGGTTGCTGCAACGGCAGAGGTATCGAGTTTGGCCCCGGTTTTTTCTACGACTTCTTCCACCGTGACGCCCGGCGCAACCTCGATCAGCTTCAACCCATCGTTGGTCACGTCGATGACGCCCAAGTCAGTGATGATGCGATCCACAACACCAACGCCAGTAAGGGGCAAAGTGCACTCGGGTAGGATTTTCAGGTCATAGCTGCCGTCTTTCTTGCGGGCAATGTGTTCCATCAAGACCACAACGCGTTGAACACCAGCAACCAGGTCCATCGCGCCACCCATGCCTTTCACCATTTTCCCTGGGATCATCCAGTTAGCGAGGTCGCCCTTCTCGGAGACCTGCATGGCGCCCAGGATAGCGAGGTTGATCTTCCCGCCGCGGATCATGGCGAACGAATCAGCCGATGAAAAGAACGACGAGCCAGGAATGGTCGTAACAGTTTGCTTACCGGCGTTAATGAGGTCGGGGTCGACTTCATCCTCGGTGGGGAATGGCCCAATGCCGAGCAAACCGTTCTCGGATTGCAGCCATACCTCGACGCCTTCCGGTACATAGTTCGCTACCAACGTGGGCATACCAATGCCTAGGTTGACGTAAAAGCCGTCTTGTAGCTCTTGCGCGGCACGCGCCGCCATCTCTTCGCGAGTCCAAGCCATCTCGGTTCTCCTTATGCAGGACGCGTGGTGCGTTGCTCGATGCGTTTGGTGGGCGAGGGATTATGCACGATACGGTGCACGTAGATCCCCGGCAAATGAATGGAGTCGGGATCGAGTTCACCAACTTCGACGATGTTCTCGACTTCCACCACTGTGATTTTGCCGGCCATGGCAGCAACGGGGTTAAAGTTGCGAGCCGTTTTGCGGAAGATCAAGTTTCCTGCCTTGTCAGCCGTGTGCGCGAACACCAGCGACACATCCGCCACCAGAGAGCGTTCCATCACGTAGGTGACGCCGTCGAACTCCCGAGTTTCCTTGCCGTCGGCCACGATCGTGCCCACACCCGTGGCCGTGTAAAACGCGGGGATACCCGCACCACCAGCGCGCAACTTTTCGGCCAGCGTGCCCTGCGGAGTGAACTCGAGTTCGAGCTCTCCTGCCAGGTACTGTCGTTCGAACTCTTTGTTCTCACCCACATAGGACGCGATCATCTTTTTGATTTGACGCGTTTCCAATAGCAAGCCCAACCCTGCTCCGTCGACGCCGGCGTTGTTGCTGATGCAGGTTAAATTCTTGACCCCCGAGTCACGTAGTGCCTCGATGAGAAGCTCAGGAATTCCGCACAGCCCAAAACCTCCAACGGCAATGGTCTGGCCATCGGCAACAATGCCGTCGAGTGCTTCTCGCGCACTGCCAAACACTTTGTTCATAGATGAAGTCCCTGAAAAAACCGCGTTAAGCCGCATTACTGCAGCACAGCCATGTTCATTTTAGACCAGGCCTTCTCACCGCTAAATTCGTATGGTATCAGCCCTGGTGGCACCTTCCGCGCGTTGTCACGGTAACGGACATGGGTGTTTCGCGTCGCGGTACACAGCATCACCATGGCCTAGGGTCGTGTGTACACGACCCCCAATCGCCCCGCGTACCGTACGTAGCCCCTACAATGCAACAGATCGACACAGTCGCAACTGCAATACAATCGAGCCGATTTCAATTTGGGCGGAGCGGCGATCGCTGGCCGCATGAACATATATAAGAGGAGTCTTCGATGTCCCAAGCCGAACGCGAGGCGATGGAATACGACGTGGTTGTTGTGGGCGGCGGGCCAGCCGGCCTGGCAACAGCCATCCGCTTGAAACAACTAGCCACCGAACGCGCGCACGACGTCAGCATTTGTGTACTCGACAAAGGCGGGGAAATTGGCGCGCACATTCTCTCTGGCGCAGTCATGGATCCCAGAGCTTTGAACGAGCTCATCCCCGATTGGACAGAGAAGGGTGCGCCGCTCGATACCCCGGTGACAGAAGACAAATTCCTCTTTCTATCCAAGACTCGGGCGCAAGCAACTCCAAATTGGCTGCTTCCACCCTGCTTCCAGAACCATGGCAACTATATTGTCAGCCTGGGCAACGTTACGAAGTGGCTGGGAGAGCAAGCAGAGGCGCTGGGAGTGGATATTTTCCCCGGTTTCGCTGCTGCGCAAGTTCTTTATAACGATGACGGATCAGTGGGCGGCGTTATTACCGGCGACATGGGGATCGGTCGCGACGGGCAGCCCGGCCCTCAATACCAACCCGGCATGGAGTTGCGAGCCCGTTACACCGTGTTTGCCGAAGGCTCACGTGGGCATCTTGGCCGTCAATTGATCGAACGCTATAAGCTCCACGAGGGGCGCGACCCCCAAACCTATGGCATCGGCATCAAGGAGCTCTGGGAAATCGACCCAGCCAAGCATCAGCCCGGCCTGGTAATTCATACGGCCGGATGGCCCCTCGATGCCGACACCTATGGCGGTTCGTTCCTGTATCACTATGGCGAAAACCTCGTCGCCATCGGTATGGTCATCGGTTTGGATTATGCCAATCCGTGGCTGTCACCCTTCGAAGAGTTCCAACGCTACAAGACGCACCCCGCAATCCGTTCATACCTGGAAGACGGCAAACGCATTGGTTATGGTGCACGAGCGATTACTGCGGGTGGCTTGCTTTCGCTTCCCAAGCTGACCTTCCCGGGCGGCGTGCTCGTCGGTTGCGACGCAGGCTTTCTCAACGCTTCCCGGATCAAAGGAAGTCACGCTGCAATTAAGTCAGGCATGCTCGCCGCTGAAGCCGCGTTCGATGCCCTCGTCGCGGATCGCAGTCATGACGAACTCACCGCGTATCCCGAAGCGTTTGAGAAGTCGTGGTTATACGAAGAACTGCACAAAGCGCGCAATTTCAAGCAATGGTTCTCTAAGGGGCAAACCATTGCGGTTCTTATGACCGGCATTGAGCAATGGCTATTGCGCGGGAAGTTTCCCTGGACCTTGCGCCGGCAGAAGGCTGACCACGAAACCCTTCAACCTGCGGCTTCGTGTGCGAGAATCGACTACCCCAAACCTGATGGGAAGTTGACGTTTGATCGCTTGAGTTCGGTTTTCTTATCGAATACCAACCACGAAGAAGACCAGCCGATCCACCTGACCTTGAAAAGCGCGGATGTACCGGTAGAAGTAAACCTGGCGATGTTCGCGGGGCCGGAAGCACGCTACTGCCCCGCTGCCGTTTACGAATTCATCAAAGACGAAAACGGCAAAGACAAGCTGCAAATCAACGCACAAAACTGCGTGCACTGCAAAACCTGTGATATTAAGGATCCCACCCAGAATATCGTGTGGGTACCTCCCCAAGGCGGCGAAGGCCCTGTTTATACGGGCATGTAGCGGTTAACCGCGCGAACGCGGTCGGTGGAGGAGCTTCCCTCCTCTACCGATCGATCCCCGCGGCCCTCTTACGCGCTCACCGCACTGATCCTGACGAGCGCCCCGCCTTACCCGTAGGCCCATGGCCCACCCACGAAGGGTCTCTTTGGTGAATGTCTAATCGTCTGCGCTGGTTCCGGCCAATACTTTGCGTATCACCTCATGGCTGAAGCCACGCCCCGCAAGGAACCGCATTTGCCGCGCCCGCTCTTTTTCATCGGTGGGTGTACCGGTACTGGCGAAGCGCTTTTCCCATACGGCACGTGCCCGCTCTAGTTCGGTCGCGCGCAACTCTTCGTGAAGCGCTCCGAGACCATCCGGCTCAATGCCGTGCTGACGCAGCTCGTAAAGTATGCGGGCCGTTCCCAGGCGACCCGCCTTGCGGTGCACCAGCCCAGCGGCGAAACGCTCGTTGGAAAGAAAGCCCTTTTGTTCGACAAAATTGAGCACTTCGTCGAGCTCGGCAGGGCTTTGTGCGTGCGGCGCCAGCTTGCGTGCCAGTTCTGCACGGCTGTGCTCGCGGCGCGCCAAGTAGTCAATTGCACGAGCTTTAAGTGAACGCGGTTTCATGGGTGCATTGCAGCTGTCGAGGACGGAGTGAATCGTTGATTCTTACTTCCCCCGGGACGGTACCCCTGGCGAACAGGGATTTGTGCTGGAAGCCCACCCTTGCTCTGCAGAATCGGCAATTGTTGGCCCATAGGCGCATAGCGCCCCACGCTGCACTGCCTGCCAAGAAAGCAGTGGCCGATTGGTTAGCTAAGGAGGTTGTGCCGGTTCTCCCGCGGTTTAGGCCCACGGATTGAAACACCCCGCGCAAAACAGCTGACTGTTGAGAAACAAGCAAACGATTACGCGGTAGCAAACAGCCGATTACTGGGAAATAACCGGCTGCTAAAGGCAAAAGCTATTCGGCCTTGGGCTCGACAACAGCAGTAGTAGCACCCCCCGCGCGTGCAGCCACCCCCAGCGACTCGCGCACCCGGTTCTCGATCTCGAGGGCGAGTTCTGGACGCTCTTTAAGGTATTCGCGCACGTTGTCTTTTCCTTGACCGATACGCTCGCCGTTGTAGCTATACCAGGCCCCGGCCTTATCGACGATACCTGCGGAAACACCAAGGTCGATGATTTCGCCTTCGCGCGAAATGCCCGTGCCGTACATGATGTCGAACTCGGCTTGTTTGAACGGAGGGGCAACTTTGTTCTTAACAACCTTGACTCGGGTTTCGTTGCCGATGACCTCGTCGCCTTTCTTGATCGAGCCGATACGGCGGATATCGAGCCGCACGGACGCGTAGAACTTGAGCGCGTTGCCCCCGGTGGTGGTTTCGGGGTTACCGAACATGACACCGATCTTCATGCGGATTTGGTTGATGAAGATGACCATGCAATTGGTGCGCTTGATATTGGCCGTAAGCTTACGCAGGGCTTGGCTCATAAGCCGGGCCTGCAGGCCGGGCAGTGAATCGCCCATTTCCCCTTCGATTTCGGCCTTCGGCACCAGAGCCGCCACGGAGTCGATGACGATGAGGTCAACCGAACCGGAGCGCACGAGGGCATCGGCGATTTCCAGGGCTTGCTCGCCCGTATCAGGCTGAGAGATGAGCAAGTCACCCAGATTGACCCCCAGCCGTTGAGCATACTGGACGTCGAGCGCGTGTTCGGCATCGATAAACGCACAGGTACCGCCGAGCTTTTGCATTTCGGCGATGGTTTGCAGCGTGAGGGTGGTTTTACCCGAGGATTCGGGCCCGTAAATTTCGATAATGCGGCCGCGAGGCAGCCCACCTACGCCCAGTGCGACGTCAAGCCCCAACGAGCCGGTGGACACAACCTGGATGTCGTGTGAGACTTCGTTATCGCCGTAGCGCATAACGGAGCCCTTGCCAAACTGCTTTTCAATTTGCGAAAGGGCGGCGGCCAAAGCACGGGCCTTTTCAGATTTGGCAGCGGCAGCAGCCTTGGAGGTTTTGATATCTTCCATGCGGTGGGATCGTCCTTGCTGATGAATGAAAAGCCCGGCAGTATGCAAGGCTGAAAAGCAATTATGGCATTAAGATGATACTGTATATAGATACAGTAGTGCAAATTTTCACGCACTAATCCAACGCCCAGAAAGTGCACATTACCGTCTTAGCAGCCTTCGCTTTGCTCGTATAGGTTTCGATACTCGCGCAACTCTCTGACTACAATTCAGCCATGCGCATACTTATTGCCGAAGACGACAGCGTACTCGCCGATGGGCTCTCGCGCTCTTTGCAACACAGCGGCTACTCAGTCGAGACCGTACACGACGGGGTCGCGGCCGACGCGGCGTTGCACTCGCAGGCGTTCGACCTTCTCATCCTGGACCTCGGCCTGCCTCATATGGAAGGTCTCACGGTACTGCGTCGCCTCCGCGAACGCAACTCGCGCCTGCCGGTTCTCATTCTTACTGCCGCCGACAGCGTCGAGCAACGGGTGCAAGGGCTCGATTTAGGTGCTGACGACTACATGGCCAAGCCGTTTTCATTGTCGGAGCTTGAAGCCCGGGTGCGAGCTTTGGGCCGACGCGGCTCGGGAGGTTCTACCCCCGTTTTGCGGCACGGACGCCTGGCGTTTGATCAGGAAGGCCGTGTCGCTACCATAGACGGCCAAATGGTTGACCTCTCGGCACGCGAGATCAGCCTGCTCGAAGTGCTGCTAACCCGGAACGGTCAGATGGTCAGCAAGAACCAGCTCATCGACCATCTTAGCGAACGCGGCGAAGAGGTCAGCCCCAATGCCATCGAGGTTTACGTGCACCGTCTGCGCAAGAAGCTTGAACCCGGTGGCGTGCGTATTCTGACTGTGCGAGGTCTTGGTTATTGTCTGGATCCGTCCAGCGGTGGGGCAGGTCGACATCGATGACCGCTTCGAAACCTCGGGTCAAGGCAGATCCAGGGGGCAGAGCCCGGCGACGTCAGCGCTCGCTGTTCGGTGAGATCCTGAACTGGTTACTGGCCCCATTGTTTCTGCTCTGGCCTTTGGCCATTACCCTAACCTATTTCGGTGCGCAAGAAAGCGCCAATGCACCGTACGATCGAGCACTCGCGTCCACACTGCTCCTTTTAGCGCAACAAGTGCATGTCGGAGCTAATGGCAAACCCGTACTCATCCTCGCCCCTTCCACCGACGCCCTGTTACGCGGCGACGAAACCGACACCATGTTTTACATGGTGTTAGCCGATCAAACCGAAGTTCTCGGTGGAGACCGTGAGCTTCCGCTGCCGCCGAATCTGGCGCGGCCCCTGCCAGGGGTCATTCAGTATCGCGACGCGGCAGTACGTGGGTTTCCAGTGCGCATTGCGTATACATGGCTCGACCTGCGCAGCGCGAACAGCGCCCCGGTGCTCGTTCAAGTGGCCGAGACGCTGGAAAAGCGTGCGCAATTGGCCAATCACATCGTGCGAAGCGTGGTCATACCACAGCTGATCATCCTGCCGCTCGCGGTGCTCATGGTATGGTTTGGCTTGAAGCGCGGCATACGTCCCTTAAGCACACTTCAAGCACGCCTGCGCGGGCGTCGACCCGACGACCTCTCTCCCATGAGCACGCGTGAAGTCCCACGCGAGCTCTTGCCACTCGTGAACAGCATGAATGATTTGCTGGCTCGCCTGGGCTCCAATATCGAAGCGCAACGCCGATTCGTCGCCGACGCTGCTCATCAGCTGAAGACACCTCTAGCCGGCTTGCGTACCCAGGCGGAGCTTGCCCTGCGCAGCCCCAAGAGCGATGACCTCGAAGCCTCACTCCGTCACCTTGTGGAAAGCGCCGATCGCGCGGCCCGGGTGGTGAATCAGATGCTCGTCCTTGCCCGCGCCGAAGGCGAACCCGCCCCCCAAGCAGCGATGACCGCCGTCGACCTACATGGGATCGCGCGCGAATGTACGCTGGAGCGGGTCAGCGATGCTCTCGGGCGTGGCATTGATTTGGGCTTTGAAGGCGAGGAACACCCCGTTCCTATCCAGGGAAACCCCTTGCTTTTGGGGGAACTCATCGGTAATTTGCTGGACAATGCGCTGCGCTACACCCCGCGAGGCGGAACCGTCACTGTGCGAGTGCAATCGACGACACAAGTGGCTGTGCTCGAGGTTGACGACTCTGGCCCAGGGATACCGGAAGCCGACCGCGAGCGCGTTTTCGACCGGTTTTATCGCGCCTTGGGAAATACTGCTGAGGGCAGTGGCTTAGGCCTGTCGATCGTGCGTGAAATCGCGCAACGCCACCAGGCCCACGTTCAACTTGCCGACAACCCCACCATTAACAACCCCGACGCACCCGGTGTCCGGGTAACCGTGACTTTCCCGTTATTGGCTCCAAAGGGTTCCAGCGGTTCCTAGGCGTCCGGATTAAGTCGGTCGTACAAGTTCATTCCGCTCCATGCCCGCTCAACACTTCATCAACCTTTCGTCTTTCTGCGATTCATGCATTACCCGTTAGTTACTCTCCTGCCACCGGTCAATGCCCTACAGCTCGCCGCTGCGCAAGTTTTCAAATATGGCCGATGGCTGACCCTAATGTTGTTCGTTGCCTTGGCCGGGTGTGCCGGGCTTGGTACTGATACCCTTCATATCGACCGCTCAATCAGCTCGCCCAACCACAGTAGCCGCGTGCAGTTTGTGGTTTTGCATTACACCGTTAGCGACTTGCCCAGGTCGATCCACCTGCTCACCAAGGGGGAAGTGAGTAGCCACTACCTGATCACCGACGAATCACCCGCGCGAATTCTGCAGCTCGTGGATGAAAACCGCAGCGCTTGGCATGCCGGGCTAAGCCAGTGGCGCGGACGCACCTGGCTTAACGCCAGCTCCATCGGTATTGAGATCGTCAATCCTGGATACACTGAGAATCCCGATGGCACATTAACCTGGCATCCCTACTCCGACTCTCAAATCCAGGCGCTTAAGCTATTGCTGCATGACATCATGGCGCGCCACGATATACGGCCCGAAAATGTGGTAGGGCACAGCGACATCGCGCCGACGCGCAAGATGGACCCGGGACCGCTGTTTCCTTGGAAACGTTTGGCAGACGCAGGATTGGCGCGCTGGTATAACGCTATCGCGTACGACGCTGCCATCGCCCGCTTTCAACTGCACGGTGTGCCTGAAGTGAGCTGGTTTCAAGAGCAGTTAGCCAAAGTCGGGTACGAGGTACCGCAACACGGCGCCTTGGACGACACGACGCGCAAAGTGTTGCGAGCCTTCCAGATGCGCTATCGCCCTGCAAATATTGAAGGAAATCCCGATGTAGAAACCGCCGCGATCCTAGCGGCCCTAAATATCGAGTAACGCTCTCGGTATGTGCCCAGTGGCAGCTAGTAGCTGGCCGCAACGTGCTAGCGCAAGCGAGCACGCCGTGGCTACAGCTAAAGAGCCTGCTTCGGTGTGCGCTAGAGACGCCGTGGATAAGCACCTGAATGCGCTACACCGAGGCCCAGCTCGTTACAACAGCCCGCGCAGCAGAACAACAAACGGTGTGGCAGCACGACACTATGGCTACGACTTTTCGGTGAGCACAAAGGTAAGACGAGCACCGACTGCGCATAGCACCAATGCCACAACCAGGGGCCAGGCCGAATTCACCACTAAAGCACCTATGAACGGGGCAATGATGGCTCCGAATCCAATTTGCATGCTACCCGTCAAACCCGACGCGGCCCCGGCTGCTTCGGGCTTCACGCTTACCGCCCCTGCAATGCAGCTCGGTAGCACCATGCCATTGCCAATGGTTGCAACCATCATCGGAATAAACAATGACACCGGGTGGAATACCCCCACTGCGAACAACGCAGCCATACATGCAAAGGCAGCTATGGTGAGATGGGCACCCAACAAGATAAGGCGACGGGGGCCAATACGGGTGGCATAGCGCGCCGAAATGAAGTTGCCGATCAGATAGCCCACAGAAACCAGACCGAAATACAAGCCATACTCGATGGGACCTCGTCCCATCATGTTGATGACCACGTACGACGCGCCTGCCACGAAGGCAAAAAATGTAGTGGACGTAAGACCTGCCGTCAGTGCATATCCCCAGAAGGTTTTGTACCGTGCCAGTGTCAGGTACCCCCCCAATAGCCCGTGACCACCCTGCCCTTTGCCTCGGCGCACATTCGTTTCGTGCAGTAGACGGTAGGCGATGATCAGCGTAAACGCGCCGAATGCGGCCAGAAAGGCGAACGAGGCCCGCCATCCATGCAAAGTTTCAAGTACGCCGCCAATGGTCGGAGCGATCATGGGTGCGATCGACATTCCCATCGTGATGTAGCCGATCATGCTAGCGGCTTGTGCCCGACTGTACAAATCACGCACCACCGCCCGGCTGAGCGCAAGGCCAGTGCACCCTCCCACCGCCTGGATGACACGGCCAATGTTCAGAACGGTAATGTCGGGCGCTGCCATGCACACCAGGGAACCGATAATAAACAGCCACAACCCCGCAATGAGGACAGGCCGCCGGCCATAACGATCGGATAATGGTCCTACCACGAGCTGGGCGAGAGCCACTGCCGCGAGGTAAACCGATAGCGTAAATTGAATGGCCGCGAAATCCACCCCCAACGCCGTTGTCATTCCGGGCATCGACGGTAGATACAAGTTGATGCCCAAGGGGCTGACGGCACTGACGGCCACCAGCATCAGCAAGAAGCTGCGGGTAGGTGAAGGACGATCGCTGGATGAGCCAGTAGCCTCCACACCAGCAGGCGCTGCAGGGCGGGGTGTTTCGGCAGCTTGGGCTGACGAACTGGGAGAAGAAACGGCCGAGCTCGACCGCGCGGTGTGCAATTTGTCGTCCATGTATACATTCATCCCGAGGAACGACTTATTGTAGGGTAGTCTTGCCTCGTCCCTCGGTTTGCCTCGTGGTTCCGAGAAGCGATGTTAAGAGTACAAAGCTAGCCACCCACCCAACTTGCACTCCTCTACGATTATGTCTATAATTCAATTTTCAGCCGCGGGGTGGAGCAGTCTGGTAGCTCGTCGGGCTCATAACCCGAAGGTCGTAGGTTCAAATCCTGCCCCCGCAACCAGTTAAAGCCCCTTCAGAGGGGCTTTTTGTTAACTCCGGATTTCATCCCTGGATGAAGTGGCCGGAACCAGGATGGGCTTTCAGGCCCATTTTTTATTCGTGAAGAAAGGCGGTTGAATTTGTCCGGCAAGCTTACCGAGTTGGAGAACATGCTGATCCCGGTGGTCGAGGCTCTGGGCTATCGTTGCTGGGGGATCGAATTTCTCTCGCAGGGGCGTCACAGCCTGCTGCGGGTATATATTGATCACCCTGACGGTGTCAGTGTGGAAGCCTGCGCGACCGTGAGTCGCCAGGCCAGCGCGGTGCTGGACGTGGAAGATCCCATCAGTGGCGACTATACCCTGGAGGTATCCTCTCCCGGGATGGACCGCCCGCTGTTCACCCTGGAGCAGTATGCTGCCTATGCAGGCGAACAGGCGAAGATCCGCTTGCGGGTGCCCTAT
>CAZMVM010000060.1:0-17924 GCA_964569785.1 uncultured Pigmentiphaga sp.
TGCGGTTGGCGTTCTCGATATCCAACGAAGCGGCGAGCTCTAGCAGCTGCGATACGTGCTGGGTTTTCAGTTCATTCAGATGCATAAAAGGCAGTATGGGAGAGGAATGCCTGGGGCGAGAAACACGTTGGTCGGCTGGCCCGATGCTAAACGTACGGCTGGCGGCCCAACCTTCCTCGCTTTGATGGGTAAATTAGGTGAACACCGCGGCGAGCCGCCAACTGGGACAGAATTCGAACGGTAACGCGTTGCACTCTGCTACGTGAATTGGCGGGATTCGGATGCCTCGATGGGTGTCAATTACAGGGTGCGGCTCACGAAGGTTCCGCGACACGCAGCCCGTGCAAGAAGTTATAGGGCTTCGTTAAGAAACTCGGTAAGTTGTGATTTCGACATTGCTCCAACTTTTGTGTGCGTTGGCTGACCATCTTTGAACAACATGAGCGTGGGCACGCCACGAATTCCGTACTTGGCAGCAGTTGCCTGGCAATCGTCGACATCGACCTTCACGATGCGCAGACGGTCAGCGTACTCGGCTGCAACCTGGTCGAGAATTGGCGCAATCATCTTGCAAGGACCGCACCACGTGGCCATAAAGTCGACCAATACCGGTGTTGAAGACTGCAACACCTCGGCTTCGAATGTGGAGTCGCTCACGTGCTTGATAGCGTCGCTCATGGCTGTTCCTTCATGGATGGGGCGGCGCACCGGCGCCGTTCCAATTGATTCAAAAATTGCTTAGGAAATGTGAAACACGAAGATTGCCGATCTTCATGAGTAATGAAGATTCGCGCAGGGTAACCTGGTGTGATTTACCGGCATGGGAAGGGCGCTTGCAGTTTTTAGCGCAGCGCACCATCGTTCTAGACGCGCCTGGGGCCGGGCGAGAATCGTCTCCGGAAATTTTCGGACAGCTTCCAGAGGATGCGTGTCGTAATCGTTACAGAATAACCCGAATCCTCGCCAAAGATAGCACGCACACCCTTGAGTGTACAAAAAAACCAACATCCTTGGGGCAAAATGCCTTCGTTTGCACGAGTAACGTTTTGCGTACCGAGGTCGATCGCGCGAAAGGGCACCAACCCTACAACGATGATTTTACCCCCTGGAGCCTGTTTCGGCACCATTAGGCTGCAGCGACGCCATGAATCGTATTGAGTGCGGCGGCGCCCTCGGGGTGTCCATGCAATCTACGAACAGGTGCCCCCGCCCAAATGCGTCGATGTTGCCGCTTCAGGGAAAGCGAAGTCGCAGCGCGCTCCCGTATCGGGAAACCGGCTAGCGAGGCAAGCGAGAACTGCCCATCAGATAGGCATCAACGGCGTGTGCAGCCTGCCGCCCTTCACGGATCGCCCACACCACCAATGATTGCCCACGTCGCATATCGCCTGTAGCGAAGACCTTATCCACGTTGGTACGATACGTATCGGTAGGAGCCAGGGCGTTTCCTCGCTTGTCGGTGGCAACGCCGAATGCCTCTAACACGCTGCGCACCGGGGCGACAAACCCCATTGCCAGCAATACGAGGTCGGCTGGCAACCGAAACTCTGAATTCGGCACTTCTTGCATTTGCATCTGACCGGTGGCTTCATCACGCACCCACTCCAGGCGTACAAGAACAACGCGCTCAACGCGACCATGTCGCCCTTCAAAGGCCCGGGTTCCCACTGCCCAGTCGCGCTCGCACCCTTCTTCATGTGAGGATGACGTGCGTAGCCGCAGCGGCCAATAAGGCCAGGTCAACGCCTTGTTTTCCGACTCGGGCGGACGTGGCAGCAACTCGATTTGAGTCACCGATTTCGCCCCCTGCCGGTTACTGGTGCCTACACAGTCTGAACCGGTGTCGCCCCCGCCGATCACCACGACATGTTTACCCGCTGCCGAGATGGGCCGCACCAGCTGGTCTCCGGCCACTTGCTTATTCTGCTGGCGCAGGAAATCCATGGCGAAATGTATACCCTTGAGCTGGCGCCCCGGCACGTCGAGATCTCGCGGTGTTTCCGTGCCGCCTGCCAGCACGATCGCGTCATATTCCGCCGCCAGCTCCGCTGGGCCGCGAATGGAGAGCGCATGATTCAGGCTCGTTGCGTAAGCCCTTGCGGCGGCGGGATCGCCCACGTAGGTGCACGTTTCGAAGACTACGCCTTCTTCTTCCATCTGTGCCACACGGCGGTCGATTTGATGCTTCTCCAGCTTGAAATCTGGAATGCCATACCGCAAGAGCCCGCCAATGCGGTCATTTTTCTCGAAAACCGTCACGGCGTGTCCCGCGCGCGCCAACTGCTGCGCGCATGCCAACCCCGCCGGGCCCGAGCCGATGACAGCCACGCGCTTTCCCGTCTTGCGCAGGGGACGTTGAGGCTGGATCCAACCTTCGTTCCATCCTCGATCGGCGATGGCGTGTTCGATTGATTTGATTCCAACCGCGTCTGCGTTGATGTTCAAGGTACAGGCAGCCTCGCAGGGCGCAGGGCACACGCGGCCAGTAAACTCGGGGAAGTTATTGGTCGCGTGAAGAACGTCGAGCGCCTCTCGCCAATCGTTCCGATACACCAAATCATTCCAATCCGGGATGATGTTGTGTACCGGGCACGCGTGGTTGCAGAACGGCACCCCGCAATCCATACAGCGGGCGGCTTGCTGCTGCGCTTCCTGCTCATTTAACGGAGCGACGAACTCGCGCCAGTGCTTCACGCGCTTGCGCGGCGGCTCCGCCGTTTCATTAACACGCGCGTACTCAAGAAACCCGGTAACTTTTCCCATTGGTCTACCTACTCATTCTGGCTAGGCGAAACGGTTGCTTTGCCCTTGGTTGCCCATTAAACGGTGGCTGCCTGAACTTGGTTTGTTGCACACATCAGCATCGCCAATGCACACACCGTTACTCTTCGATGGTCGCAGCGGCAGCGACCGTGTCGGTGCTGTCCGTCTTGACAGACCTCTCCCACATTTGCGCCAGGGCCCGGCGAAAGTCGCGCGGCATGACCTTGACGAAACGTCGTCTCGCTGCCGACCAGTCGCCCAAAATCTCGCGCGCCCGATCGCTGCCGGTGTAGCGGAAATGGCTCTCCACCAAGCGCCGCAAGATGGTCTCATCGGTTTCACGCGCGCCGGCATGTTCAAGCATGTGCCATTCGGCGCGGTTTCCGCGCGCCTCTTGCTCGGTAGCCGGCAGAACGGCTTCGAGATCCACCATCGCGCGGTTGCATCGTGACGCGAAATTGCCTTCGGGGTCGTAGACATAGGCGACGCCGCCCGACATGCCTGCGGCAAAGTTACGTCCTGTTCGACCCAGAACGACCACCGTCCCGCCCGTCATGTACTCACATCCGTGATCGCCTGTGCCCTCTACGACCGCGACCGCGCCCGAGTTCCGCACCGCAAAGCGCTCACCGGCGACTCCACTGAAGAACGCACTGCCTGACACCGCGCCATACAGCACGGTATTGCCCACAATGATGTGTTCCGGCCCATAACCACGGAAGTCGTTTGGCAGGCGCACAATAAGGCGACCGCCTGAAAGACCCTTCCCTACGTAATCATTGGCCTCGCCAACCAGATCGAGCGTGACGCCATGGGCAAGAAAGGCCCCAAAGCTCTGTCCGGCAGCGCCAATACATTGAATGTGGATGGTGTCATCGGGCAACCCGTCATGCCCATAGCGGGCCACCACCTGGCCGGACAACATCGCGCCCACACTGCGATTGCGATTCCGCACGGGCACAATGAACGAGACCTTCTCACCCCGTTCAAGCGCCGGCGTACTGCGTTCGATCAGCTGCAAATCCAGCGCTCCCTCCAGCCCGTGGTGTTGCGCTTCGACATGACGACGCGCGATTTCCGCAGGCATGGGCGGCTGATAAAAGATCCGGCTGAAATCCAGGCCGGCGGCCTTCCAGTGATCGATACCGTGGCGCATATCGAGTAATTCGGTGCGTCCCACCAATTCATCAAAGTGACGTACGCCCAATTGCGCCATGAGCTCACGGACTTCTTCGGCCACGAAGAAGAAGTAGTTGACGACGTGCTCGGGTTGGCCCTGAAAGCGACGGCGCAACTCCGGATCCTGCGTGGCGATCCCTACTGGGCAGGTATTGAGGTGGCATTTACGCATCATGATGCAGCCTTCCGCCACTAACGGTGCCGTTGCAAACCCGAATTCGTCAGCGCCGAGCAAAGCAGCGATGACCACGTCCCGGCCTGTTTTGATTTGCCCGTCTACCTGTACCCGGATGCGACCCCGCAAATTGTTTAGCACCAACGTTTGTTGAGTTTCCGCCAAACCCAGCTCCCAGGGCGTCCCCGCGTGCTTGATCGACGATACGGGTGAGGCGCCCGTACCGCCATCGTGCCCCGCGATGACCACGTGATCCGCCTTGGCTTTGGCCACCCCGGCTGCGACCGTACCCACGCCCACCGCCGAGACCAGCTTCACCGATATCGACGCACGCGGATTGACGTTTTTTAAATCGTGAATCAACTGGGCCAGGTCTTCAATCGAATAAATATCGTGGTGCGGCGGCGGCGAAATCAGCCCTACACCGGGAACCGAATAGCGCAATTGAGCGATGTACGGCGACACCTTATGACCCGGCAGCTGACCACCTTCCCCTGGCTTTGCGCCTTGAGCCATCTTGATCTGGATTTGATCTGCACTGACCAAGTATTCGGCGGTTACACCAAACCGACCCGAGGCAACCTGTTTAATCCGGGAGCGGAGCGAATCGCCCGCCCGTAAGGGAACATCGGCCTCGATGCGGTCGTGTCCGAGGACGCTTCCCAGCGTGTCGCCATCCGTGATGCCGCTTGAACCGGTTCGCATTTCCTGGCGATAACGCAGGGGATCCTCGCCCCCTTCACCCGTGTTCGATTTGCCACCGATGCGGTTCATGGCGACCGCCAGAACGGTGTGGGCCTCGGTAGAAATCGAGCCCAAGGACATCGCGCCGGTGACAAAGCGGGTAACGATATTGCTGGCTGGCTCTACTTCTGCCAGCGGGATCGCACGGGCAGGATCAAAGCGAAACTCGAACAGGCCGCGCAGCGTCATAAAGCGCTGGCTTTGATCGTTGATGATCTGTGCGTACTCTTTGTAAGTTAAATAATTACCGGCTCGCGTGGCGTGCTGTAGACGCGCAATAGCGTCGGGCGTCCACATATGTTCTTCGCCGTTGACACGAAATGCATACTCACCGCCGATATCAAGACGCAACGGAGCACCCGCCTCATCGGTGAAAGCGGTCTGATGCACCCGTAACGCTTCCTCGGCCACTTCAAATATGCCTACCCCCTCGACGGTGCTGGTCGTACCGGGGAAGTACTGATCTACCAATTCCTTTTGCAGGCCTACGGCCTCGAAGATCTGGGCCGCCGTGTAGGACATATACGTCGATATGCCCATCTTTGACAGGACCTTCTTCAGCCCTTTGCCCAAAGCCTCGATATAGTTCGCAACCGCTGCTTTCACATCGGACGGTTCCGTGCCTTCCGCGGCCTGTTCACCGTATGTCGCGGCAATCGACTCCAGCGCCAGATAAGGGTGGATAGCCTCGGCCCCATATCCGCCCAGCAGGGCAACATGGTGAACCTCGCGCGCCGAACCGGTTTCCACGACCAGACCCGTGGAGGTGCGCAAGCCACGTTGAATCAGGTGTTGATGAATAGCGGAAGTCGCTAGCAGCGCCGGGATAGCGACGCGATTGGCGCTCACGGCGCGATCGGTCACGATCAAAATGTTGTATCCGCGCTCGACCGCGTCGGCGGCCTGAGAACATAACGCAGCCAAGGAAGCTTCAATGCCCTCCTTCCCCCATTCCGTGGGATAGGTGATATCCAGCTCCCAGCTGCGGAACTTCCCATTAGTGGCACGTTCGATGTGCCGGATCTGCGCCATTGCCGCAAAGTCCAGTATCGGTTGTGCCACTTCCAGGCGCAGCGGTGGATTCACATTATTGATATCGAGCAGATTCGGCTTAGGCCCAATAAACGACACCAACGACATCACCATGTGCTCCCGAATAGGATCAATCGGTGGGTTGGTGACTTGCGCAAAAAGCTGACGAAAATAGTGATAGAAGGGCTTCGGCCGGTTGGACAGCACGGCGAGCGGCGCGTCGTTGCCCATGGATCCGACGCCTTCCTCACCCGTCATGGCCATCGGCTCAAGGACGAACTTAAGATCCTCCTGCGTCCACCCGAACGCGCGTTGACGCTGCAATAGCGACACATCGGACTGCACCGTGCGATCGCTCACTGGCTCGGGCTCGGGCAGAGAGTCAAGTTTGATACGCAAGCGGTCGATCCACTGACGGTATGGCCGCGCGGAGGAAATCTGTGCCTTGAGCTCGTCGTCTTCGATAATGCGGCCCTGCTCCAGGTCGAGCAGCAGCATTTTGCCCGGCTGCAGCCGCCACTTCTTGACAATGCGGTTCTCGGGCAAGGGCAAAGTTCCCGCCTCGGACGCCAGAATCACCATGTCGTCATCAGTGACGATATAGCGCGCCGGGCGTAGCCCGTTGCGGTCCAGCGTGGCACCAATCTGCCGTCCATCCGTAAAAATCATGGCGGCAGGCCCATCCCAGGGCTCCATCATGGCCGCGTGGTATTCATAGAACGCGCGGCGAGTCGCGTCCATGCCCTCGTCTTGTTCCCACGCTTCTGGAATCATCACCATCATGGCGTGCGCCAGGGGATAGCCCGCCATGACCAACAGTTCCAGACAATTGTCGAACACCGCGGTGTCAGACTGTCCTTCATAGACGAGGGGGTAGAGCTTGGCCAGATCATCTCCCAGCACGGGAGACTTCATCACCCCTTCACGCGCCCGCAACCAATTGAAATTTCCCTTTACCGTATTGATTTCGCCATTATGTGCCACCAACCGGTAGGGATGCGCCAGCGGCCACGCTGGAAATGTATTGGTGGAAAAGCGCTGATGCACCAAGGCAAGTGCCGACAATGCACGTGGATCGGCCAGATCGCGGTAATAACGCCCCACCTGGTTGGCCAGCAGCAAGCCCTTATAAACAACTGTGCGAGTCGAAGCCGAGGGTACAAAGTACTCTTTGCCATGCGCCAAGCGCATTTTCTGAATGGCGTGACTGGCAGTTTTACGGATTACATACAGTTTGCGCTCCAGCGCATCGGGCACCATGATGTCTCCGCCTCGACCGATAAACAGCTGGCGAATCACCGGTTCGCGCTCTCGCACGGTGGGTGACATCGGCATCTCGCGGTCAACGGGGACATCACGCCACCCCAATACCACTTGCCCTTCCACGCGCACGGCCCGCTCAAGCTCACGCTCGCAGGCAAGACGCGATGCGGTCTCCTTGGGCAAGAACACCATGGCCACCCCGTAGTCGCCGGGTGGCGGCAAGGTAATACCCTGGCGCGCTAAATCTTCCCGATAAAGCTCATCGGGTATTTGAATGAGAATTCCTGCCCCGTCACCCATCAACGGGTCAGCGCCAACAGCCCCGCGATGATCGAGATTCTCAAGAATCTTCAGACCCTGCTCGATGATGGTGTGGCTCTTACGTCCCTTGATATGGGCAACAAATCCGACCCCGCACGAATCGTGTTCGTAGCGGGGATCGTACAGCCCTTCCGGCTGTGGACGATCGTCGGCTGGAGCATATTGTTGGACTTTTTCCAAAGCCGGGACTGGTAGGAGACGGCCGTCGATGCGGCCTGGGGCTTGGGGCATGATGTCTTCCTTGCGAGGTACAAGCCGTAGTTCGTAGGGCAACCAGGAGAGCGCGACTCGCTACACCCTCTTCGCCAGCAAAATTATTGAGCGTTGCGATCGATGGCACGCTGAACATGACGAAAAAACAGTACTGCGGCTGACCTCTTGACGCAATTTGTGCCGAACTGATGCGTCCCCGTTTTTTTGTACGCGTAAAAGTCAGGCTTAAGCCCTTGCTACCGGAAAAAAATCATTTGTTATCAAGGATTTTTTTATGTCTACCCGCGAGCTCATTTGCAACACAAACTGAACTACTGGTGATGCGTCCCCATTTCTTTGAGCTTCCAGTGGCGATGAAGATACAAATTTTTTCAAATTCTTGGCCATCATGCGCCGAATTAGTGCAACTTCATGTCCACCGATTGTTGTGTTGACGCTGCAGCGAGCGACTCAGTCAGGGGTTGCCGATTCAAACCCGCCACAGCGACGCAGGGGTAGCTTGAAGTCACGCTTAAGCACCGGAGGAATGCCTGTCTGTAGGAGAGGTTAATTACACAACCCGTAGACCGCCCGCCGTCGGCGCAGCATTCTCGCCGGGCTCGTCCATGACACGGTCTATTTCGCGACCCGCCCCCGTACTCTTTTCAGCCAATAAACCCGCCTCCCGCGGATCAGTATCCAAGGCCGTATCGGAGTTGAGATCCTCACTCATCGACGCAGGCGTGGCCACGCCAGGCAGGCTACCTTCCGTCAAATAATGGGAGAACCGCCAAATGTGATGGCCGGTGCGCTCGAGCCAACGGAGACCGTCGGTAATTTGCAGCGCCTCTTCCGTGGTGCGTACCCCAGTCGCCATTTCTTCAAAGGCATTCCGACGCGCTTCCTCCATAAGATCGGTCAAACTTTGCGCAATATGGGCCAGGCGCGCGAGCGTCGCCCCCGCGCGACTCTCGCGTCCGGGATACGCGCCTGAAACCGTGGGCAGTCCATCCAACGGCGGCTCGACGCTGGCAGGTGTGAGGTCTTCTACCGTGTCTTCAAAGGCCTGCTCTCGTTCGCGCGGCTCCCCGGCCAAGAACTCGAAGTAGTGTCGCGCCCCACGCGCCAACCGCCACGCGTAATTCAACGCCTTGGTACCTTCTTGGTCGGTCAAGACCGAAACAACAATGCGCGGCTCTTCGAGCCGATCTTGAAACCGCAACAGATGATCTATGGCGTGCACCAGGGCCACGCGTTGCGGCAGCAATGGTTCACCATCGCTCGGCACGGGTATTCGAGCTATGAATTCCTGCACCTTTTCCAGAGCATGCGCCGTCGCGCGCAATTTTTCATCGTGGGCAGGTTGGCGCCGATTGCGCACTTGGGCCTCGTACACCCGCAATAAATTGTCGGCTAGATCAATTAGAGCGCGGTGGGTAACCTCCAGTGCTACTGACGGCAGGGTCAATACGGTGGAATCCAGGTAGCGAATCATGCTGGGCTGCCGCTCGGGCAGCAAGCGCTCAATCAAGCGAGCAAACCGATCGGCCTGCGGCAGGAAAATCAGCACCCCGACTGCGATAAAGCTTGTGTGAAAGGCAGCCAGGCTGATGGCACTACCCGATACACCCAAATACTGTTGCAAACCCTGGATCGCCGCCAGATAAGCAGGTAAAAGCACAATGGCAATCAATCCCGTGGCGGAGTTGAACACCACGTGCGCGAGTGCGGTACGCTTGGCTGCGACCGAACCACCGATCGCGGCCAACGCGCCAGTTATGGTCGTGCCAATGGCCGCGCCCACAACCAACGCTGCGGCCTGCTCCATGTTGACCGTACCGGTATGAAGTGCGGTAAGGGTGGTGGCCACCGCTGCCGTCGACGACTGCATTAACGCCGTCATCAAGGCCCCAATGAGCATAATGACCAAGTGTGAGCCCAGGCCACCCACCGGCAAAGCGGCGAAGTCAAACCGCCCGGCCAACCCTTGCATGCCCCCTTGCAAGAAGTCCAGGCCAACGAAAATCAGACCGAATCCTGCCATGGCAACCCCCAGGGCGCGCGTACGACCGCGCCCCAGGAGCTTGAGAAAGGCGCCTATACCAATCAGCGGCAACACGTAAAGCCCCAGACTCACTTTGAGCCCCAGGCCCGCGACGACCCAACCGGTCGCAGTCGTCCCCAAGCTGGCACCAAATACCACCCCGATCGCCTGCGGAAATGCAATCAGCCCCGCACTGACGAAGCCAATCAGGGTTACCGTCGTAGCGGCCGACGACTGGACGACGAGCGTGGTCAGGGTTCCTGAAGCGAACGCCTTGACTGGGGTGCCCGTAAAGCGCACCAATGCGCGGCGCACAGAGTCACCCGCGAAAGTTGTGAGGCCATCTGACAGCAGCATCATGCCGACGAGGAAGAGGCCTATTCCTCCCAGCAAGTGAAATGCAACCTCAATCATGAATATTCGACCCGCATATGATCTCCTTTGCTGCGATCGAGCCGTGCCGACCGGCAAAAGGCATATTTTGAACTAACGCGGCAGGGGATGCAGAACGGCACCGGCTCGAAAACGGATCCGGGTGGAGGGCTCAGCCACGACGGCGTGCGAAATGACCAGCAGCGCAGGCTGCGCATGGTCTGAGAAAAGCTCGCCCGACGGCGCACTTGATGCAAAACCGTCGGGCAAGGGCCAAAACAAGGTCGTGTCGATGGATCCGCGCTTATGCGACTTGCGAAGGCATGGGACTGATGTCGTCCTTCTCCATCAACTTGCGCGCCAAACCCTCGAGCATGGCGGCCTTCACATTCTGGGCGGCAGGATCGCTCCACAGGTTGCGCGTTTCGTAGGGATCATCCTTGAGGTCGTACAGCTCGCCCCAGTCAGCACCACGATATACCGTCAAACGATAGCGGTCGGTAACCAGGGAGCGGGCGCGTACGGGTTGGTCGAAGCCCAGGTAGGTGCGCTGGCTATCTTCTTCTACCACGACTCCGTCGAGATCATCACCCTTGCCTTCCATCACGGGCAACAGATTACGGCCCTGCATGCCGTTGACCGGCGCCAGACCAGCCCGTGCCAATACGGTGCGGGCAATGTCCGTACAACTACCTAGTGCGTCGGTGCGGCCGTCGACCTTGAGCTGAGGATCATGCCAAATGAACGGAACGCGGATTACGCCTTGATAATGAATGGGGCCCTTCAGCATTAAGCCGTGATCCCCCATGAAGTCACCATGGTCACTGGTAAATATGACAACCGTGTTATCCGCCAGCCCGGTCTCCTCAAGCTTGCGCAGAATTCTTCCCACAGCGTCGTCGATCATGGTGATCATGCCGTAGGTTAACGCCAGAATCTCGCGTACTTCTTCGGGGTACACCGCGAACATCCGCTGCGAGGTCAAAACAGCACGGCCTTGCTTGCGCTCTTCGTGTGCCCAACGCACGTGAGGCGGCGCGTCAGGGCCGGGCTCCCCACACGTGGGCGGTAGCTCCATATCAGCCGGATCGTACAAATCGCGATAGCGACCCGGGGGCGTGAAGGGGTGGTGCGGATCCGGAAACGAACACTGCAAGAAAAACGGCTGATCAGAGCGAGCGCGCGCGTGCTCCTCAAGAAAGGCTTCGGTGCGCGTCGCAATGTACGAGGTGGAATACAGCTCTTCTGGCAGGCGTGTTTTCCAGGTTTGCGGCGCCGTAAAGCGATCGTCGGGCTCAGCGTTCTCGGGCCCGCACAGTGAGCGAAAGTCCGGGTTATGCTGTTCTGCCCAACGGCTCCAATCGCCGTAGGTTTCGTCGCCATGGTGATTGCAGAGCTCAACATGCTGAAAGCCATAGTAGGGCAAGGTCAGCCCATGCTCGGGGTTTTCCCACATCGAGCGCCGTTCCTGTTGGTACTCGGGGCCTCGGATGCTGCGACGGGTAGCTTCTTCTAGTCCCTCGATGCGCTTGAGATCACCGACATCTTCCCTTTCCACAAGCGCCGGCTTGTCTTCCATGTTTTGCAAATGGAGTTTGCCGATGGCAGCGGTGTGGTAACCGCTTGCGCTCAGTAGATCGGCGAAGGTAACCGATTCGAGCGGCAGCGGAACGCCATTGCAGCGCGCCCCATGTACTGAGGGCAGACGGCCCGTCATAATCGTGGCGCGGTTGGGCATACACACCGGCGTAGCCACGTAAAAGCGATCGAAGATCTTGCCATCATCGGCGAGGCGATCGATATGTGGGGTACGGACAGTGCGGTTACCGTAACATCCTAGATGGTCTGCACGATGTTGATCCGTGATGATGAAAATAAAGTTCGGTTGTTTCGATCCGCTCATGTAATTCGTCCTCAAATAAATCGGTGTACGCGCCGCAACCCTGTACCCAGGCCATTAGCACATCCGCGATTCGCTTAGGGTTCGACGGGCCGGCTCGCGCGTGGCTTCGATGGCAACGATGACGCTGCCGTTCAGTATGGGCTCGGTGATCAGGGCTCGACGAACACGTCCTTGATTCGCTCACAACTATGATCCCAACCTACAACATGCTCAGACGCCGCCTCAAATTGCGCGATCTGGAGGTCCTGGTAGCACTCGACGATACGCGCGCCGTCAATCGCGCGGCAGAGGCGTTGCACACCAGCCAACCAGCGGTTTCACGAACACTGGCGCAAATCGAACAAGCTCTCGAGGCACAACTGTTCGAGCGCACCGCTAAGGGGGTAGTGCCGACCGCGATTGGCGCCCGCCTAATCGGGTATGCACGCCACTGCCTGGAAACCCTGGATCGCGCCGCCCAGGACTTAAGCGTCATCAAGCAAGGCGGGTTAGGACACGTCGCGGTTGGAACAAATTATTCCTCTGCCGCCACCCTCTTGCCGCGCGCGCTCTTGCGTCTCCAGCGGCGCTATCCCGGGGTTCGCGTGAGCGTACGGGAGGCGGCGCTCGATGCCTTACTGCGCGACCTCTTAAGCAATCGCATCGACTTGGCAATTGCGCGCCTCGGACCGGAAGCCCATGACGACATATTCCACACGGAACTGCTGGCCGACGAACCGTTGTGTCTGATTTGCGGGCCGCAACACCCGCTCGTCGAAAAGCCGAATGTTGGGTGGGCTGATCTCTTGGAATATCGCTGGATTCTACCCGTAGCGGGCGCGCCCATCCGGCATCGGCTGGGTGAACTGCTGAGGGCGGAAAACCAACCCTGGCCGCAAAGCCAGGTCGAGTCGTCGTCGGTGCTGCTCAATACCACGCTACTACGCACCTCAGACGTCATTTCCATCGTGCCCACAGCCGTTGCAGAACATCAAATCCAGCTCGGCCTCGTGCACCGGATCCAGTTTGAGCTCCCCGAGGTGTTCGCTCCGATGGGCCTGATCTTTCTGCGCGATACACCGCTTTCTGAAGCCACCTCGTTAGTAGTCGCGTGTATTCGCGAGGAAGTCGCGCTACTGCGGGGCTCGCCGAAAGACTGAGAGCTGCACACCGGCATCGTCAATCGATTTGAAGCCGGGCAAAGCCAGCATCCAAAAACGTTGACACAACGACCACCCGAAGGTTCGTTAGCCGTCTTTCTATGCCGCGCGCGCATGTCCGGCGCGAGGCAAGATCATGCGGATTACTGCGTCACACCCGCTTCTGCGGTCACGTCTTGCCACCTGCCGATCTCGCTTTGAATGCGTTTCGCGAACTCGGCCGAATCCATGTAGCTTCCTTCGACACCGGCAGTTGCCAGCCGCTGCTGAAACTCAGGATCCTCGCTGACCGCTTTCACCGCATGAGCCAGTTTATCGATGATGGGCTGCGGTGTACCGGCGGGTGCGAAAAGTCCCCACCATGCCGTGCCGCGCACCTGCTCATAGCCGATTTCCGCTGTAGTCGGCACGTCGGGCAAAATCGGAACCCGCTTGCTATCCGTCGTGGCCAATGCACGCACATGACCGTTCTCGATATGCGGCAAGATCGACCCCGTCACCACCATGAGCACATCAATATGACCAGCGAGTAAATCGGTAATCGAAGGGCCACCACCCTTGTAAGGCACATGAAGCAAGTTCGCGCCCGTCGACTGCTTGAGCAATTCGCCGATCATATGCAGCTCGGTGCCATTGCCGGGAGAACCAAAAGTCAGCCCGTTCGGCCGGGATTTCGACAACGCCACGAGCTGATCCAACGACTCGATTTCCGACTTCGAGTTGACCACGATCATGACCGGTTGGGTCGCCACCATAGCGATCGGCGTCAAATCTTTCAGGGCGTCGTATTGAAGGCTGACGCCGGGCATCGAACCCGCAATGGTGATGGGTGCTGAGGATGTAAACAGAATACGATAGCCATCGGGGCTGGCGCGCGCTACGGAAGCCGTACCAATGGTACCGGCCGCACCAGCGCGGTTATCGATAACCACGCTTTCACCCAACTGTTTCGCCAGCGGTTCACTCAATAACCGGGCGACTACATCGGTGCCACCGCCTGGGGTAAAGGGAACCGTCATCATGATAGGACGAGCAGGGTAATGATCGGCTGCCCAGCCAGTACCGACGGCGCCGAAGGCCACGCTCAACGCAGCCACGTTTAAAACGCGCAAAGCTTTGCGCCAAAGAGATACGCCTAACATAGTCTTCCCGACAAGTATTTTCCGAAATAGTGCCCCGCCCGCTCGCCAGCAACGACTTACGCCACCTAGAAGCGTCACATCAGAGTTCGACCAGACGGACCGCTTGTGTGTGACGCAGCTCGGCTGAAGTCTCTGCCCGAAATCACCGGGTGGTTCTGCGGGCAACAGGCTACTCAACGTCCAACGATCTGCTCCTGGGTTAACGATGATGGCAAGAGATGCGCGCCGCAGGCATGATTTCCGGGTCCAACGAGTCTTGCTCTGCATTTTTTGATGGCGCCCCGCGTCGAGGCGCGATCCCGATTCCAACATGGCGGGCATACATCATCAGCCAACGGCGCATCGATCTTTGGCTAAGATAGGGTCAGCCTCTATATCAGGCAAATGATTTTATTGACGTATCCCATATCTATCCGGATATGGAATATCCTAAGGCTGCTATCCTTTCCGCCCGGCACGGCTGCGTGAAACGCCCGTGTCCAACGTCTATAGTCGCTAGCCCTTATCTTGAGCTTCTCTTCGCATGATCGGACGACTTACCGGCACCCTACTTGAAAAATCTCCACCCACGATCTGCGTCGATGTCCACGGCGTAGGTTACGAGCTCGACGTCCCTATGAGTACCCTGTACGGCCTGCCAGAAGTAGGCGCAAAGGTCAGTCTGTTTACTCATCTGGTCGTCCGCGATGATGCACACATACTGTATGGCTTTGCCAGCAGTGCCGAACGCCATGCATTCCGCCAGCTCCTGCGTGTGACCGGAATTGGCGCGCGTACTGCGTTGTCCCTTTTATCGGGGATGACGGTGGCCGAACTTGCGCAGGCCATTACGCTGCAGGAAGCCGCCCGGCTTACTCGCGTGCCGGGTATTGGCAAGAAGACGGCTGAGCGCCTGTTACTCGAGCTGCGCGGAAAGCTGGGAGCAGACGTGCCCGGAGTTGGTGCACCGGCAGATGCGGGGCAAACCGATATCGTTAATGCCCTCGTAGCGCTCGGGTATTCGGAAAAAGAGTCACTCGCGGCCCTCAAAACCATACCTGCCGGCACGCCGCTTACCGAGGGCATCAAGCTGGCGCTCAAGACCCTGGCCCGTTAAGAGTCGACGCTCAGCTAGCGAAACGAGCGTCAGGTAGCAACCGCAGCTTACGAATCGAGCACACTCATCAAGGCGCGACGAACCTCATCTGAGTCGCGTCCGCTGCGCGCGATGTAGTCTTGAAGTTGATCTTCGCCAATTGTTCCAACGTTAAAATACGTTGCTTCGGGATGGCTGAAATAAAAACCGGAAACGCTCGAGGCCGGCCACATGGCGAAGCTTTCAGTCAGCTCCATGCCGATCGACGTCGCGTCGAGCACCCGGAAGACGTCACGCTTCACAGTATGCTCAGGGCAGGCGGGATAGCCGGGCGCGGGCCGGATGCCGCGATACTTCTCGGCAATAAGGGCCTCATTATCCAACGCTTCGTCCGGTGCATACCCCCATAACTCACGCCGTACCTTGGCATGCATACACTCGGCAAAGGCTTCGGCCAGCCGATCGGCCAAGGCCTTGAACATGATCGACGAATAATCGTCATGCGCCGCAGCGAACTCCGCTTCTTTTTCTTCCATCCCCAAGCCGGCAGTCACTGCGAACATCCCAATGTAATCGCTAACCCCAGTGCTGCGCGGTGCGATGTAATCGGCCAGACTTTTATTGTTTACCCCTTCGCGTTTTTGGGTTTGTTGGCGCAAATTGTGCCAAGTAAACAATCCCGATTCTCGGCTTTCGTCGGCATAGATTTCGATATCGTCGTCATTCACGGTATTGGCCGGATAAAACGCCAGCGCGCCGCTGGCGGTGAGCCAACCTTCATCGACGATGCGACGCAGCATGTCTTGGGCCTCGGCAAATACACGCCGCGCCTCTTCGCCCACGACCTTGTCATCCAGAATTGCCGGGAACGGTCCATGCAAGTCCCAGGTTTGAAAGAAGGGACCCCAATCGATGTACTGAACGATCTCTGCCAGATCGTATGCAGGGTAGGCGCGGCGACCTAGAAAACTGGGGCGGGGTGGCACGTACGAGCCCCAGTCGGTCTGCATGCGATTGGCCCGTGCTTCGGTCAAGGTAACCAGGGGCGTAGCGCGTCGCTGTGCACGTGTCCGCACTTTCTCGTAATCATCTGCGATCTTGCCGATGTACGCTTCACGCGTATCTTCCGACATCAGATTTTGTGCAACGCCGACCGCACGGCTCGCATCGGGAACATAAATCGTAGGGCCGTCATAACAGGGCGCTATCTTCACCGCCGTGTGTACGCGGCTAGTGGTTGCACCGCCAATCAGCAGCGGAATCTTGCGGCTGCGGAACCACTCGTCGCGCTGCATTTCCGATGCCACGTGCACCATCTCATCAAGACTCGGGGTAATGAGGCCGGACAGCCCGATCATATCGGCGTTTTCTTCGCGTGCCTTTTGCAGAATGTCTGCACACGGCACCATAACGCCCATATTGATAACTTCGAAGTTATTGCATTGCAGAACGACGCTAACAATATTCTTGCCAATGTCGTGCACGTCGCCCTTGACCGTGGCGATCACGATCTTGCCATTGGAGCGCGCGGTTTCTCCGGCTGCCTCCAGCGCAGCCTTCTCGGCCTCTATAAACGGCACCAGGTGGGCTACTGCCTGCTTCATGACACGGGCCGACTTGACCACTTGAGGCAGGAACATTTTGCCAGCACCGAATAAATCGCCGACCTCGTTCATGCCGTCCATGAGCGGGCCTTCGATGACTTCAATGGGGCGCCCGCCGCGAGCCACTACTTCGAGCCGTGCTTCTTCGGTGTCTTCAACAATATAAGTAGTGATTCCGCGAACCAGCGCATGAACCAGCCTGTCCCGCACGGAGGCGTTGCGCCAGGATAGATCTTCTTCTTCCTTCTTGCCGCCCGTGCCCTTGACGGTCTCTGCGTACTGCACCAAGCGCTCCGTGGGTGTGCGATCGTCGTTCGCATCCTCACGACCCAAGGGCTCCGCCCGATTAAGAACAACGTCCTCGATGAGGTCGCGCAATTTTGGATCGAGACTGGCGTACACCCCCAGCTGGCCCGCATTCACAATCCCCATGCTAAGACCCGCTTTCACCGCATGGTAAAGAAACACCGTGTGAATGGCCTCGCGCATCGGCTCGTTGCCCCGGAAGGAGAAACTTACGTTTGAGATTCCGCCCGATACGCGCGCGTGCGGCAAGTTCGCACGAATCCATGCCGTCGCTTCAATAAAGTCGACGGCATAATTGTTGTGTTCTTCAATACCGGTCGCAATGGCAAACACATTCGGGTCGAAAATAATGTCTTCCGGCGGAAAACCCACCTGATCAACCAGCAACCGGTACGCGCGCTCGCAAATCTCGATGCGCCGCTGCAGGGTATCGGCCTGGCCGTGTTCATCAAATGCCATGACCACGACGGCAGCACCGTAACGGCGGCACAGGCGCGCCTGCTCGACGAAAGCGTCCTCCCCTTCTTTCAGCGAAATGGAGTTCACTACCGGCTTGCCCTGCACACATTTCAAACCGGCCTCGATAACACTCCACTTACTGCTGTCAATCATGACCGGCACGCGCGAGATGTCAGGCTCGGACGCGATCAAGTTCAGGAAGCGACGCATG
>CAZMVM010000061.1:0-17451 GCA_964569785.1 uncultured Pigmentiphaga sp.
CGACGTAGCTGCGCGTCGACCCGGGGTCAGCGAGCTGCTTTTATTGCCGGGCGCAAACGAGGCGGAGGTCGACGTAGCAGCAGTTCTAGGGCGCTTCTCTACCCTGTTTGAACGAAAGTAGTTTGCGCTGCGGAAGTACGGCCCCACGGCCACTCGCCAGGTGAGGTGATGTCGGGGAGGCGCCGTTCTGAAACAATGCCAATAGATATGCAATCTCACCCGAGCAGTTTTGGTAGTGAACGGGCGATGCAGCTGGTCACCCTCTTGGGCCTGCTGGTGATTGTGGCCTTGCCCATCGCGTTCGTGGTTCTGCAGGCGATTTTCCCTGAGCTGGCACAGGGAAGTTGGTCGCGCCCGTTCGCGAGACTGGGGACGATCTTGAATGAGCCGCACCTGGCGGCGCTCACTTTGAATACCATCCGGCTTGGTCTTGCCGTCGTTGTGGTAACCGCGAGCGTTGGAGTGCCTCTGGGAGTGATCCGTGGCCTCGTGCAGCTGCCGGGTGCCTTTGTTTGGGACGTGCTCTTCCTGCTGCCGTTTCTCATCCCTCCATACATTGCGGCGATGGGTTGGATGATGGTATTGCAGCCGAGTGGCTACCTGCAGCAGATTGCCGGAGTACACGCACAGTCGTGCTTGTTTTCGTTTTGGGGCGTCGTATTTGTGATGTCGCTTAACGTTTAGCCGGTAGTGTACTTCGCGGTGTCGCGGGCGGTAGCGGCCGCGGGTTCCCGGTTGTCTGAAGTGGGCCGGGTGTGTGGAGGGACGGCATGGCAATGCTTGATTCGCATCACTTTGCCGCTGGCGCTACCGGCGGTGGCAGGCAGCCTGCTTCTGGTGTTTGCCATGTCCATCGAGGAATTCGGAACACCCGCGGTGCTCGCTGCCAATACGGGATTCTTTGTTTTGGTCACTGCAATCGAGCGCCGGTTTGCAGAGTGGCCGATCGATTTGCCGGGTGCGTCGTTACTATCGCTCATTCTGGTAGCCCTCGCCATGACGGTATTTCTGATTCAACGCCGGTAACTGCGAGGCATCGCGACCGAAACCATAACGGGTAAGCCCGTGTTGGCCATAGGGTCAGTGCCGGCGTGGCTGCGGGCAACAACGATGCTGTTGTTTGGCCTCGTCGTGCTCGTTGGTACCGTTACCCCTATGGCAGCCATCGCTGTGACAGCGCTCAGCCGTACGCTGTCCGGCGGGCTGGCGCTGGATAACATGTCCTTTGAGCATTTTTTGGCGGTGGCCGAATCGGGCGGCGAAGCCATGGCCGCTCTGGGCACGAGTCTGGCACTAGGGATTGCAACCGCCCTGTTAACGGGGGCGTTGGGGATCCTGGCAGCCTTTTATATCGTTAAGGGCAATGGCCGCGGTCGTGGCCACGTCGAAGCGCTCGCTTTGCTGCCCAATATGCTGCCGGGGATTGTCGTGGCGGTGGGAGTGATTCTGGCGTGGAATCATCCGGCGTGGCCCGTGAGTCCTTACAACACCTGGGGCGTGTTGTTATTGGCCTATACCTGCCTCTTGCTGCCCTATCCTGTACGTTATGCCCAGGCGGCTCTCCAGCAGATTGGGGCGAGCCTGGAAGACGCCGCACGGGTGCACGGGGCCAGCGCCTTGACAGTGGTAAGGAGAATACTCTTGCCGTTGGTTGCGCCCAGCTTGTTCGCGGCGTTGCTGTTGGTTTTCGCCGTGGCCTCGCGCGAGTTAGTGGCATCTTTGCTGCTGACGCCGACCGGAATGCAAACCGTGTCGCTATTTATTTGGCGTCAGTTCGAGCAGGGTTCGCTGGGGCAGGGGATGGCCATGAGTACGATCACCATTGCAATCACCGGCGGTTCAATGTTGGCCGCAGCGGTATGGCATCGGCGCTATCGACACCCGTTATAATGCGAAAGTTTTGCATTAGATATTTGAAACTTCCCTGGGGTATCGATCTTGTTGCCATCTATTTTTCCCGAAGGCGCCCAATTTTCAACCCCGGCAGTCCTGGCTCTTGCAGATGGTACCGTTTTTCGCGGTTTATCGATAGGCGCTGCGGGCAGCACCGTCGCCGAGGTGGTCTTCAATACGTCCATGACGGGTTACCAGGAGATCATCACCGACCCCAGCTACAGCGGTCAACTTATCACGTTCACCTATCCCCACATCGGGAACACCGGGGTGAACGATGAAGACATGGAAGCGCGGCGCGTCTTTGCCGCGGGCATCATCGTGCGCGACGTTCCACCGCTGGTGTCCAACTATCGTGCGACCAGTACGCTGCCCGAGTATCTGCGTAAGGAAGGCATTGTGGCCATCGCGGGAGTTGATACCCGCAAGCTAACCCGGTTGCTACGCGACAAGGGTGCGCAAGGCGGCTGCATTCTTACTGGCGACGACGCGGAGGCAGCCATTGCCCAGGCGCGTGCGTTCACGGGGATGGTCGGGCAAGACCTTGCCAGCGCGGTGTCCATTGATGAGCAACAGAGCTGGCAGCAAGGAATGTGGCACCTGGGTGCCGGGCCTGCCACCCCCGCCGAGGCGAAGTATCACGTCGTCGCCTACGATTTCGGGGTCAAGCACAGTATCTTGCGCCTGCTGGTCGACCGCGGTTGCCGGATTACTGTCGTTCCCGCACGTACCTCGGCCGAAGCGGTACTCGCCCTGAATCCCGATGGCATCTTTTTGGCCAACGGGCCTGGCGACCCGGAGCCCTGCGACTATGCCGTCGAGGCGACGCGTGAGTTCCTGAAGCGGAAGATCCCCGTATTTGGTATTTGCCTTGGACACCAGATTCTCGGATTGGCTGTCGGCGCGAAGACCGCCAAGATGAAATTCGGTCATCACGGCGCCAATCATCCTGTTCAAGAGCTGGATAGCGGTCGGGTTTTCATCACCAGCCAGAACCACGGGTTCGAGGTCGACGCGTCCACGCTGCCGGCGAATGCACGAATCACCCACAAGTCGCTCTTTGACGGTTCGCTGCAGGGCTTCGAACTTACGGATGCACCGGCCTTTTGCTTTCAGGGCCATCCGGAAGCCAGCCCCGGTCCGCACGACATTCTGGTCCTGTTCGACCGTTTCATTGACCTCATGCGCACGCAGTAAACCCTTGGCCAGGCTTAGCGCTCTGCCTGGCTAGCTGTACCTGCACGTTTTTCTACCGTTCAGTCGCCACGTTTCAGGCAGCGACTGCGGTGCTTGCGATACATACTGAGCCCTCTTCATGCCCAAGCGTACAGACATCCAAACCATTCTCATCATAGGTGCCGGTCCCATCATTATCGGGCAGGCCTGTGAGTTCGATTACTCGGGCGCGCAGGCTTGCAAGGCGTTGAAAGAGGAGGGTTACCGGGTTGTGCTGGTCAACAGCAACCCGGCAACCATTATGACCGACCCTGAGACCGCCGATGTCACCTATATCGAGCCCATCACATGGCAGGTTGTGGAACGGATTATCGCGCGTGAGCGCCCCGATGCTTTGCTGCCCACGATGGGTGGACAAACTGCATTGAACTGTGCACTCGACCTGGCCCGGCACGGGGTGCTCGAGCGCTACGGGGTGGAGCTTATTGGCGCTAAGGCGGAAGCCATTGAAAAGGCGGAAGACCGCCAGAAGTTCAAGCAGGCCATGGATGCCATCGGCTTGGAGTCCGCTAAATCGGGGGTCGCCCATTCGATGGAAGAGGCGTGGGAGGTACAGCGCCGCATTGCTGCTGCGACCGGTACGTCGGGATTCCCCGTGGTAATTCGCCCCAGCTTTACTCTGGGAGGGACCGGTGGAGGGATCGCCTACAACGCAGAAGAGTTCGAAACGATTTGCCGTCGAGGGCTCGAGGCCTCACCCACGAGCGAGCTGCTGATTGAGGAGTCGCTCCTGGGGTGGAAAGAATTCGAGATGGAAGTGGTGCGAGATTGCGCCGATAACTGCATTATTGTGTGCTCGATCGAGAACCTTGACCCAATGGGCGTGCATACAGGCGACTCCATCACCGTGGCGCCGGCACAAACCCTGACGGATAAGGAGTATCAGTACTTGCGCAATGCCTCGATCGCCATACTGCGTGAGATCGGGGTTGAAACGGGCGGATCCAATGTGCAGTTTGCGGTCAACCCGAAGAATGGCCGCACGATTGTCATCGAAATGAACCCCCGCGTCTCGCGCTCGTCGGCGCTGGCATCGAAGGCCACAGGTTTTCCGATTGCCAAAATTGCAGCCAAACTGGCGGTGGGCTACACCTTGGACGAGCTGCGTAACGAAATTACCGGTGGCGCGACACCGGCGTCGTTCGAGCCGACCATCGACTACGTGATAACCAAAGTACCGCGTTTTGCGTTTGAGAAATTCCCGCAAGCCGATTCCCGTCTGACGACGCAGATGAAGTCGGTCGGCGAGGTGATGGCCATCGGACGGACCTTTCAGGAGTCGTTTCAGAAAGCGCTGCGCGGACTCGAGGTGGGGGTTGACGGCCTCAATCAGAAAACGACCGACCGGCAAAAGCTGGAGGTCGAGTTGGGCGAACCGGGGCCTGAGCGTATTTGGTACGTAGGTGACGCCTTCGCGCAAGGGTGGTCGCTGGAAGAAGTGCACGCCCTCACCAGCATAGACCCGTGGTTTCTGGCGCAGATCAAAGAGATCGTTGATATTGAACTGGCGCTGGAAAAGCATACGTTGGCCGATCTTGATCGGGACACCCTTTGGCAGTTGAAGCGCCGCGGATTTTCTGACCGACGGTTGGCCTGGTTGCTGGATACCACCGAGGGCGAAGTGCGTCGTCTGCGCCATCAATTGGATGTACGGCCGGTTTATAAGCGGGTCGATACGTGCGCGGGCGAGTATCCCACCGATACGGCATACCTGTACTCTACCTATGAAGAGGAGTGCGAGGCCGAGCCCACCGACCGCAAGAAAATCATCGTGCTGGGGGGCGGCCCCAATCGCATCGGCCAGGGCATTGAGTTCGATTACTGCTGCGTCCACGCCGCCTTGGCCCTCAAGGAAGATGGCTACGAGACCATTATGGTCAACTGCAACCCCGAGACTGTGTCCACCGATTACGACACCGCCGACCGGTTGTATTTCGAGCCGCTGACTTTGGAAGATGTGCTCGAAATCGTCGATAAAGAAAAGCCGGTTGGAATGATCGTTCAATTCGGTGGTCAAACGCCCTTGAAGCTGGCCAAGGCTCTTGAGGCAGCGGGTGTGCCCATTATTGGTACGAGCCCCGAATCTATCGACATTGCCGAGGATCGTGAGCGTTTCCAGAAGCTACTCATGAAGCTCAACCTGCGCCAGCCGCCAAACCGTACTGCGCGTACCGAAGCAGAAGCCATGGTCCATGCCCAAGAGATCGGCTATCCGTTGGTGGTACGGCCCAGCTATGTGCTGGGCGGACGGGCCATGGAGATCGTGCATGAACCTGCGGATCTTGAGCGTTACATGCGCGAAGCCGTGAAAGTTAGCAACGACTCCCCGGTACTGCTCGATCACTTTCTGTCCAATGCTGTCGAGATCGACGTGGACTGCCTGTGCGATGGTGAGCGGGTGTTCATCGGCGGCATCATGCAGCATATCGAGCAGGCCGGCGTGCACTCTGGCGATTCAGCCTGCTGCCTACCGCCGTTCTCACTGTCGGACGAGATGGTTGAAGAATTGCGCCGTCAAACGGCGTTGATGGCGCGGGCGCTCAATGTCATCGGGCTGATGAATGTGCAGTTCGCGATTCAGGACGACGTGGTCTACGTGCTGGAAGTAAACCCGCGTGCTTCACGCACCGTGCCGTTTGTTTCCAAGGCAACCGGCATCCCGCTGGCGAAAGTGGCCGCTCGTGTCATGGCGGGGCTCTCCTTGAATGAGCAAGGGATTGCTGATGAGATTGTCCCCGACTATTACTCGGTGAAAGAGGCGGTATTCCCCTTTGTGAAGTTCCCCGGCGTGGACACCATCCTGGGTCCTGAAATGAAATCGACCGGGGAGGTGATGGGGGTAGGCAAAACCTTCGGCGAGGCCTTTGTGAAGTCGCAGTTGGGGGCGGGCGCGCGTTTGCCCGAAGAGGGCGTCGTATTTATCAGCGTGAAGGATCGCGATAAGCCGCGCGCGATTGAGATCGCGCGGGGGCTGCACGAGTTCGGCTTCAAGCTGGTCGGTACGCGCGGCACGGCTGCAGCGATCGCCGATGCGGGTATTCCCATACAGACCGTGAACAAGGTCACCGAAGGCCGTCCACACATCGTGGATATGCTCAAGAACGGAGAAATCGACCTGGTCATCAATACCGTTGATGAAAGGCGCAATGCGATCAACGATTCGCGGGCCATCCGTACTTCGGCCCTGGCAGCCCGGGTTACTTACTTCACGACTATCGCTGGCGCCAGCGCTGCGGTCGAAGGCATGCACTACTTGCGGAATGGCGACGGCTTGAACGTTTATCCGGTACAAGAATTGCACGCTCGCCTCAAAAGCGCCGTGTAGTTCTCGTCGCGTAGGCTTTCGGCGCTTCCACAACGATGTGCAGGAGTGCCGATGACCTACTGTGTAGCGATACGTCCCGACGCTGGATTGGTGTTCTTGGCAGATTCCCGCACCAATGCTGGCGTCGATCAAATCAGTACATTTCGCAAGCTGACGCTGTTTGAGCGTCCGGGTGATCGCGTCATCGTCTTGATGAGCGCAGGTAACCTTTCGCTCAGTCAGGCAGTACGCGGCGTGTTGACCGAAAGGGTTTCCGAAACGGAAGGGCTGTGGGCGGTGCCCACTCTGTGGGAGGCGGCCGTATGCGTGGGTGAAGCGGTACGCACCGTGTATCACCGGGAGGCGGCCAGCCTGCGTCAGCACGACGTCTCGTTCAACGTTAATCTGATCCTCGGCGGCCAAATTGGACGCGAACGATGTCGCTTGTTTCATATCTATCCGGCCGGCAACTTCATCGAAGCGACTGACGAAACGGTGTACTTCCAGATTGGAGAGTCGAAGTACGGCAAGCCGATTCTGGATCGCGTTGTCGATCGGCATACACCTCTCGATGTCGCAACTAAATGCGCACTGGCATCCATGGACTCGACCTTGCGCTCCAATATTTCGGTCGGCATGCCGCTGGATTTGCTGGTATATGAAGCGGATAGTTTGCGCGTGACGCGCTACGCGCGCATTACGCGCGATAACGTCTACTTTCGAAATTTGACGCAAATCTGGCGCACGCGGTTGCGGGAGGTGTTGAATGAGCTGCCAAACCCGGTGTGGGCGGAGCCTACAGCGCCTTCTCATATTGCCGACGATGCAGTCGACCACACACCAGCACGGGCGCTGCCCGCCGGCACGATGAACATCGAGGAAACCCACGCCCGCGACTTGGCGGACGGCGAAATGCGGCTGCGCACAGTGTAATCTGTAGGTTTGGCTTGCCCTTTGAACCGGGAAGGAACAGGTCAAGTGCGAGGGGCAAAGTCTGCTAACAAGAATTCCAAGAACGGGACCGACACGAACCTGGACTCGACGCAATGGCCAGATGCCAGTATTGTTTAAGCTAGTCGCTTTACAGGTGCTCCCGCTGAGCCTGTAGCGCTCATTATCCCTCCTTGGCATCCCTCGGGCAGTCCGAGCGCCGCTAGGTTGACCCTCGACTCCTCCTGAAGAAGCATCCGTGTCTGACCGTACTGCAACGCGCCCGTCTGAAACTAATGAAGAACCGCAAGCACCTATCTCAAAGCTCCACATTTCGACTGAGCCTGTGACCACCGCGGCGGTAGAGGCGGAATCATCCAGGCTTGTGGTGGATGACGTCGGGACTGCAACCGGCACTACATCCAAGACTGCCGCGGGCGCTTCCTACGCGCCAGAACACTCACATACACGTGCACGCTCTGCAACGCATTCTGCGGCCAGTGCCGACCAAGATGGTGGGCGAACGGAAGCCGGCTCTTCCCCCACGACTTGCGCCAAGGTTGCGTCAACATCGCCGGGCAGCTCAGCAGCTAGGGTCGGATCCCTCCCGGCGCAGGCTGTAAAACCCGAAGGCACGTTGAGCAATGTTACGCACAGCGAGGGAGACAGTTCGGCCGCATCGGCGGGCGGTCGCGTCGCGCCAGTTGGTCGGAAGCCCGGCCTTCCTGATGCGAGCTCTGCGGTTGCCACCACGCGTGACCGCTTGTTCGCTTTGTTCGGTGTCGCGGCAGTGTCGGTGCTGGTGGCGTTTGATTCGACCATTGTGAGCACCAGTTTGCCTCGTGTCGCAGCGGCGCTCGATGGTATGTCACTGTACGCATGGGTGGCGTCGGGCTATCTCATGGCGATGGCCGTCACCATTCCCATTTTTGGCCGCATGGGCGATCTGTTTGGTCGCAAGATACTCATGTTCTGGTCGGTGTTGATCGTGGCGTGCTGTTCGGTGGCGTGTGGTCTTGCCCAGTCCATGTCGCAACTGGTCATTATGAGGTCCCTGCAGGGCGTTGGCGGCGGCATGATGATTTCGTCTGCCTTCGCGGCACCCGCGGATATCTTTCCCGAGCCGCGGGAACGAGTTCGGTGGATGGCCTTGCTTTCTGCCGTGTTCGCGGTCGCGAGTGGCATCGGGCCGGTACTCGGAGGTGCAGTGACGGAAATGTTGGGATGGCGTGCTGCCTTCATGATCGTGCCCTTGGTAGCCATTCCAACACTCTGGATTATTCGCCGCTACTTCCCCAATATGCGGCCTGCAGTGCGCGCCAGCATCCGACAGCTCGACTGGGTCGGCGGGTTGTTGCTGATTCTCGCAGTCGGTGCGCCGTTGATCGCGCTCGATGTCGGTTTTGCAGGGGAGGGGCATGCGCTGCTGGGGCTTGCATTATTGGCATTGGGCTTCATAGCGCTCATGGTGCTGATTCCGTTCGAGAAGCGGGTGCGGGTGCCCATGCTGCCGTTGCGCGTGCTTCGTACGCTGGAAGCCCGCCTGTTGAACATTGCCGCGCTCATGGTCGGTGCGATTATGTTCATCCTGATTTACTTCGGGCCTTTGCTGTTGCAGGACGTGCTGGGGGTGAATCCCACCAGCGCGGGCTTGTTGATGACGCCCTTGGTCATGGGAATACCGATAGGCAGCATGTTGAACGGCTATTTGTTCCCCAGGCAGACTCAGCCGCAGCGCTTACTTGTGCTGGGATCCATACTATTGGGGATGGGGTGCTTGGGGGCGACTGCGCTCAACGAAGGCGTCAACCCCCAATGGGCGATGCTGGCGTTTGCGCTGGCAGGCATGGGACTAGGCTTTACCTTGCCTAACCTCACGATGTTTATGCAAATCATCGCCGAGCGGCGCGATGTTGGGGTGGCATCTGCTCTGGTGCAGACGACACGTGCGGTGGGCAGTGCGCTTGGCATTGCCTTGGTGGGTGTGTTCATTACCCGCACCTCGGTCCTGACAGGTATCCGCACGGGCTTGTTCTTTTCTGTCGCCTGCTGCGTGGTGACGGGCTTGTTGGCGCTACGAGTGCGTATGCGTAACGCGGAAGACGATCACCCGGGTGGCGTAACGGATTCCGAGAGCCCGCATTCGACGACGTCTAAGCCAGGTCCCTCGTAAGCCGTGTGCAGCTTGAAGCCCCCCAACGAGACGCCCCGATTGGTCGCGCAGGCGCGGATAATGTGCAGTGAGGCCAACACGGCGTCTTCGTTTCTTAGTCGCGCAAGAGCACGTAATATGCGGTCACCAATACAATCAAGGCTAGCAGGGCCAGCCACGAGCGTAACGAGGCGATGCGCGCAGCGGTGGGTGGGTCTGCTTCCGGAGCAGGCGGCGGGGGCGTGTACGATGCGGCATGACGCGCCAGGTGATCGGTGAAGCGAGCGAAGAACCGCTCAACGTAGCGACGACCGAGCTTGGCGAGTATGTCTTCGTCAAGCTCCGCCAGCGAGCCGCCGGTGGCTACGTGCAACTTGTAGCACAGACGCGTTCCCCCTTGGGGGACGGGTTGGAGCTCGATGTCGACGTGGCCAATCACGAGGTCGGCATGTTCCCCCGTACCTTCGAATGCAGCATGCACGCGATGAGGTGGCTGCCGGTCGCTGAGCAGAATTCTGCCTTGGTACACATTGGAAACTCCCCGTGAGCGCGCTTCAACGGTAATGGCATACTCCGTCTCGCTGAGCCGTTCGAGCTGGGTGCATCCCCGAATGCAATATTTGAGTAGGTCAGGATCGTGTAGGGCATTCCAGGTTTGCTGGGCCGTGCTCGGCAGCCAATATTGATCTGAGAACTGCATGCCTTGTCTCCTGTACGACGGGATGCATGCTCAACCATATAACTTTTGATTCAATTCGTCGACGTGCCTTGTCGCCGACGCCGCTCCGTATTGTCCCCACTTTACATGAGGGTCTGAGCTAGGCTCCAAGGCGACATCTGGACCAATGGCGTCGAGGTGTACAGAGGGGGCCCTGAGGGATTCATCAGAGAACGGCAGCGCGCGAAACCCTGGACCTCGACAACAGCTAGACGGAGACCCAAGCCAGCGCGCAACGTCTATTGATATTCCTCGAGATGATTTGTCTCCTCATTGAGCGGGGCACTTAAGGGGCTAGGCATTATTCCTTGAGGTTCAAGGCTCAAGTTCGACCTTCAGCAGGGCGCCGTCGCTTTCATCGGTGAGAACATAGAGTGCACCATCCGCGCCCACGCGCACATCCCGAATACGGCGACCTAAATCCTGTAGCAGGCGTTCTTCATGTACGACCCGGTCGTTTTCGAGTTCGAGCCGTATCAGCGCGCGATCTTTGAGCGCGCCGATAAAAAGATCGCCTTGCCAGGCAGGCGTGCGGTCGCTGGTGTAGAACGCCATCCCACTAATAGCCGGCGATTTCGTCCACACATAGATGGGGTCTTCCATACCTTCCAGTGAATTCGCTTCAGCTTCGGGGATAGGCAGCCCGCTGTAGTTGATGCCGTGGGTAGCGCGCGGCCAGCCATAATTCTTTCCGGGCAGCACGAGATTGATTTCGTCACCCCCACGCGGCCCGTGTTCGTGCAGCCACAACGCTTGCGTTTCGGGGTGCCAGGCCAGCCCTTGAGGATTGCGATGCCCGTACGACCATATTTCGGAGCGCGCCGTTTTATCTGCTGCGAAGGGGTTGTCGGACGGCACCTGACCATTCGCGAACAATCGAACTACTTTGCCTTGGAGTTTGTCTAAATCTTGAGCATAGAGGCGTTGATTGTTTTCGCCCAAGGCGATGTACAAATGGCCCGCATCGTCGAAAACCATGCGGACTCCGAAGTGAACACCGGTTGAACGTTTAGGCTCTTGCCGAAAGATAACTTCAAAATCGTCCAGCCGCCGGTAATCAGTAGACAGCCGCCCACGTCCTACGGCGGTGCCAGCCAGGCGATTTGGACCGGCTTCTGCGAAAGCGAGGTAAACGAGACGACTCTCGGCGAAGTCGGGCGCCAAAGCTATGTCGAGCAGACCGCCTTGCCCGCGAGCAAATACTTCGGGCGTGCCGGCGATAGGTGCGCTAACCTTGCCCTGGTTGTCCACATAGCGTAAGCGGCCCGGCCTTTCGGTGATTAATAAACCGTCGTTGTTAGGCAGGAAAGCAAGCGCCCAGGGATGCTCGAGCCCGCTCAATAGTTGGGTTACTTTGACGATGCCTTTCTCCGATGCCTGTTCGGTGAGCACGACCGGTGCCGCGACGGTACCTGCTGCGGCAAGTGCGGTGAGGGCAAGCAGGGTCAGCCGGCGGATGAGGTACCGGCGCAAAGCGTTGAGATGCATATCGGATCCCGTGGGTGAATCAGCGTATCTACGGTAAAATACTAAGTTCAAGGTGAGCTAGGCAATCGCGGGGTGAAAGCCCCGAGGAAGGTCCGGACTCCACAGGGCAGGATGGCGGCTAGCAGCCGTCCGGATAAGCGGTCGTCAAGCGGCCGTGAAACCGAGGAATAGGGCCACAGAGACGAGTCTGTCAGGAGGGCGGTGCGCCCGCTCCGATACGGCTAACTCCGTATGGCGTGCGATAGTGTTCGCACATCCTGGCAGGGTGAAACGCGGTAACCTCCATCCGGAGCAACATCAAATAGGCATGCGCTGGCTTTGTGCCGAAAGGGCGGCCCGTCCGAGCATGCGGGTAGATGGCTAGAGCGTATCAGCAATGATGCGCCCAGAGGAATGATTGCCGGTGCGCAGCGTGCTGCGTACTTACAGAATCCGGCCTATCGGCTCGCCTTGTGCCGAATTCGAACCAGGTCACAACTGCCTCCAACCCGTCTCATGGGTCACCACGGCCCGGGGCGGTTTCCTTCCCCCACTGCGCTTCACCTTCAGGAGTTCCATGAACCTGCCCTCAGACCTTAAATATGCCCGTACCCATGAATGGGTGCGACTGGACGGCGATACTGTCGTAGTCGGCATTACCGACCCCGCGCAAGAGATGCTAGGTGACGTAGTTTTTGTCGGTGATGTCAAAGTAGGAGCGCAACTGCGTGCCGGCGATGTGGCGGGGTTAGTGGAATCGGTGAAGGCAGCTTCCGACATCCATGCCCCCGTCGATGGGGAGGTTATCGCGTTCAACGAGGAACTCGAGGCCGCACCGGAGCGTCTCAATTCCGACCCCTATGCGACGTGGATTTTCAAGATGCGTCTGGCCGGCTCTGCGGGGCTGGGTCACCTGCTCGCAGCCGACGACTACCGAGGGGTTGTCGAGTCCAGCTAGATCGCATTGGGTGAGCCCGCACTTCCATTAGCGACTCTTTAGCGGTGCGGTGTCGCACTGCAGTGAACGATTGCGGCAATCTGCTGTCGGTTAGAGAGTTGGGTCACGCCCTTGCTAACGCGAGAACGTACCGCACGATGGGCGTAGTGAATCGGTGCGTAGTACAGCTTACCGGTCGCGCTGGTGCAGTATTGCGCGCACCGGCCACGGCGTTGTGAGGCGCATGCTTTGTCAGTGCGGCGTTGGTCCGGCCGGAATCGGTTGGCGTCCGGAAGAAGCAGTAACGTATCCGATTCCCCCGTAAGACTACAGTAAGGTTAAAATACAGCGTCTTTTGAACAAATTTTGCAGAATCCCCAAATGTTTCGTCAGCGTACCGTAAAAAGCGTGGTTCGTACGACCGGCATCGGCCTCCATTCGGGGCGCCGGGTACAGCTCACGCTGCGTCCGGCTGCGCCTGACACAGGTATCGTCTTTCATCGCGTCGATTTGCCCGAACCCGTCGACATTCCGGCTGTTGCTCACCTGGTGGGTGATACCCGGCTAGCCTCGGTTTTGCAGAAAGGGGACGCCAGGGTGTCTACGGTTGAGCACTTGATGTCCGCCTGCGCTGGCTTGGGCATCGACAACCTGCATGTCGATCTGACCGCCGAAGAAGTGCCCATTATGGACGGCAGTGCAAATACATTCGTGTATTTGTTGCAGTCGGCTGGACTCGAGGAGCAGGCGGCGCCCAAGCGCTTTATCCGGGTTAAGCGGCCGGTAGAAGTGCGCGAGGGTGAAGGGGATGACGCCAAATGGGCACGGCTCGAACCGTACGACGGTTTCGCCCTGGAGTTCTCCATCGATTTCCGTCACCCCGCAATCGAAGCGACGTCCAATTACGCGTCGATCGATTTTGGCAAGCAGTCGTACATTCGCGAGATTGCCCGGGCGCGTACTTTTGGGTTTGTGAACGACGTCGAGGTGCTGCGTTCGATGGGGTTGGCACGCGGTGGCAGCTTTGACAATGCCATCGTCATGGATGAGTACCGGGTACTGAATGGTGATGGCTTGCGCTACGACGATGAGTTCGTCAAGCACAAGATTCTCGACGCCATTGGTGATCTCTACCTCATTGGGCGACCCCTGATCGGGCGATATGTGGCCCATAAGTCGGGCCATGGCCTAAATAACCAGTTGGTGCGCGCGCTGCTCGCGCGTGAAGATGCGTGGGAAATCGCTACCTTTGATTCACCCGCCGAAGCACCTGCTGGTGTGCGTAACGAGTGGGCATTGGCGTGAACCCATGTGCACAACGCTGCACGTGGGCGAAAGGTCGTGCTTGCGATTGCTGCATCGAGGGTGTCGCGACGAACCTTTTGACGGGTCACCGCCACTCGTAAGAAGCCCCGCTGCTGTTCTCAGAGCGGGGTTTTGTATTGGTTGAAGCTCCGTTAGTGCAGCGTCTACGTGGTGCGATTTTGCACCAAACGTCGTACTGCTTCAGCTAATGGACCTTCGCGCAGGCACGACTGTAGTTCGACAAAGGCCTGCACCCCCTCGGGGGGGATATCCCGTCCGGGAGCCCGGGGCCGAGCCGGCTCCTCGAACCGACGGGCTTGAATTCGTACCTTGATCTGGTTAACCTGCCAACCGCTAGCTTGTAAAGTATTTGCCAAACTTGGTAACAATTGGCGAAGCTTTGCGGAGAGCGCAGGAGTCGGCACGCCTAGGGTCAGGCTGTCATCCTGCACGCCAAGTATCTGAACCGCAGTATTCAATGGCGGTGGCAAAGCGTTGGCAACGCTTTGCTGCAGTTGCAGAAGCCGGTTAGCGGTCGCCACCAGGCTGGCGCCCAAACCAGTGTTGTTCAACCACGATAAGGCGTCGGGCGTTACTGAACGTTGCGGCGTTTGGGTCATTCTGCGCTTTCTTCCAAGGCGATTTGCGTGCAAATAATCATCAAGCATACACGGGGAGGCCGTGATCGCATCATCGAGCTGAACCGGAATCATGCGGGGATGGTGTTACGAGCAGTGCTCGCTGCCGGCGCCACACTTTGGCTATTGCAGCAAACGGTGGCGAACGATGATGCTGCCCCTGCAGACATTCAGGAAGCGGTCATTGCGTCGAGTACCGCTGCGGCTGCAGTCGATTTTACGAGCTATGCCAATTACCCACCGATGGGTGAAAGCTGGCAGACGCCGCTGGCTCCCGAGGTGGCAGGATTTGTCGCGGGGTTGGCGCAAGACGAACCCGCGTCGCCGTCGTTGAGTGCGAGCGCTTTTTCCCCGCGTGTCGAGCATGACACGAAGGGTGCGGCGTCTGTACTACCGACGTCGTACCGCGTGGCGAGCGATGTCTCGTTGATATCATTCCCGGTATCCACGCTGTCCGTGCATCGCCTTGCGCACGGCGTAGCGGCCCTTGACCGCACGCATGCTATGGCGCCGGAGCTGTCGGTCGCTGTGCTGGCACAGGGCGTAGGTAATTCGTTGGGCGCCCGTAAGAGCGCGCCGCCGCTTTATGCTGCACCGTTCAGTCCTGCAGAACACATTACATCCGCCCTGTTGCATAACCCGATGGGGCCTCAGCTAGGGTTTCAGCGTCCACTTTCTATGGTGGCGTCCTCCGCCTCAACGGCAGGAGTCAGACCACCGTGGAGCTCGCCGGGTCAGGAAGCGCCATTGAACCCAGAAGATGGCGATGGGTCTCTCTGGGCGTCGGGCAAGCATTGGCTCGCTGAAGTGACCGCACGGTGGCGTAACGACGATCCTCAGCCATCCGCGCCACAAGCCCAGGCCCCGCTCGCATCGGCTGCTTCAGGCGTAACCCTCTATCGTTCTATCGGGCAACGGCCGAGCGGCGCGGAGGCGGCTTTGCAGGAAAACCTTGATGTGTTGGCCCGCAAGGTCGGTGAAATGGAGGCGCGGCTCATGCAGCTTGACGCGCTGAGCGAACGCTTGGCTTCTGCGGCCGGTGTCGAGCCTGAGGCGTATGAGTTTATCGATGCGATGGGTGGGCGTGGCGGTCCTCTCGTGGAAGACGAACCCGCCGCGCTGCTTGATCAGTTGGACGCAGAGCTGGATGCCTTACAGCGTCGCCTGTCCGAGCGCACCGATTTTCTTAGTGTTCTCGACGAGCGCCTTACCCTATTGGCAGCAAGCCGTGCACGCACACCTTCTACCATGCCCGTACGCGGCTATGCCTATGACACTTCATCATACGGGCCACGCAGAGATCCCATTACTCGGCGGCGCGCCTTTCATGAGGGCATTGATTTTGCGGCCCCGCGAGGCACACCCATTCTAGCTGCCGCAGGCGGGATCGTAACCTTTGCAGGGCGTCTTGGGGGCTACGGAAACATGGTGGAGATTGACCATGGGAATCAACTGGTCACTCGATATGCGCACGCATCTAAAATCTTGGTGAAGGCGGGTGACCTGGTGTATTCGGGGCAGAAGATTGCCACGGTCGGTTCTACCGGGCGCTCAACTGGGCCACATTTGCATTTCGAAGTTCGAGTAGCAGGTCAGGCGGCGGATCCGCGCCTCTTCCTCGCTGATCAGGGGCAAGGCGGCCCGGCTTTAGCAAGCAGGTAGGGCGCAGCCTCGACCGGTTCGATAACAATTGCAGCGGATCTATGCCGTTTCCAGTTGAAGTTCGCTGCGCTTACCCTCAAGTTAGGTATAACGCCCGAGGTGTCATCAAGTCTCCCATGCCAGGAGCAATGCACTTGTTCGGGAAAATATTGTTGGGCGCGCGGCTAGCGTTTGTATACAGTCCGGTGCATCCCGGTGATACACTGGAAGGCTTAGTTACTGGAACCTTTCGTCCCGCGACTGTCCGGTTCGGGATGAAACATTCAAATCGCGGCCTGCGTGCCGGAGTTGTGCGTAGATGGCTTTCAACCTGCTGAAGAAAATATTTGGTAGCCGTAACGATCGGCTACTTAAGCAATTTCGTGCACAAGTGGTGCGCATTAACGCGCTTGAGCCGGAAATTTCCAAGCTTTCCGATGACGCGCTCAGGGCGAAAACGGCGGAGTTCCGTCAGCGGCACGCTAATGGTGAGTCGCTTGAGGATCTGTTGCCTGAAGCCTTTGCCGTCGTGCGTGAAGCGGGCAAGCGCGTATTGGGCATGCGACACTTCGATGTGCAGCTTGTAGGCGGTATCGCCTTGCACACAGGGCGCATTGCCGAAATGCGCACGGGTGAAGGTAAGACTTTGGTGGCGACGCTGCCCGCCTACCTGAACGCCTTAACAGGCAAGGGCGTTCACGTAGTCACGGTAAACGATTACCTCGCCTCCCGCGATGCTGAGTGGATGGGTCGGTTGTACCGATTCCTGGGCTTGAGCGTGGGTGTCGTTTATTCGCAGCAGCCCAACGAAGAAAAGCAGGCCGCGTATGCTGCCGACATTACCTACGGGACGAATAACGAGTTCGGGTTTGATTATCTGCGCGATAACATGGAGTATCGCGTCGAAGACAGGCGTCAACGAGGCCTACATTACGCCATTGTTGACGAAGTCGACTCTATCCTGATCGACGAAGCTCGTACGCCCCTGATCATCTCCGGACAGGCTGAAGATCATACCGAGCTGTATGTCCGCATGAACGAGGTTCCGCCGCTATTAAAGCGCATGGCGGGCGAACCCAAACCACACGAACCCGAACCCGAAGGCGACTACTGGGTCGACGAGAAGGGCCGGCAGGTGTTTCTTTCGGAAGCCGGCCACGAAAGAGCTGAAGAGATTCTCACCAATATGGGCCTGCTGCCCGAAGGTGAATCGCTGTACGACCCGCGTCG